>NZ_BAAILO010000090.1:21265-52318 GCF_054589115.1 Cupriavidus sp. 8B
ATCAAATGGCCGGACATTCGCCGCCAGAGACAAAACCACGAAACCAGCAAGGCCGGCAGCATCGTGGCCAGACGCACCGCGTACGGCAGATGTGGGAATGGTCACCGAGCAAAGCGATCAGGGGCCTTACGGCGAGACCCGTGGGTCATGCAGCTGCGATGACCCTAAATCCGGTAAGGCACGCCAGCCAACACTCAGGGCCGTACGACGCAACCACAGAGGCAAAAACAGCCTTATTGCTCTGCTCCCGGCAGGGCGGCTTTCTTCTCGTTAGTCTTCTTTGCCGCGCAAAGAAGAGTGACCGGCAGCCCCCGCAGGGGGATGTCGTACGGCACTTGGGTCCAAAAGCCAACGCCGCAAAATAAAAGCGCAATCAAGCAACAAGAGCCCAATGTGCTGCTCTTGGGCCCAAAAACCAACGCCACCCCAAATAGACCACAAGCACAAGCCAACCAAACTCAATCCGTCGTACTAGGACTCCAGAACGCCTGATGAATATGCTCGGACTCAGCCAACGCCGCCATCAAGCGATCCAGCACATCCCCATCGACGGAAGTCGATGTGAGCACCGCTTCAATCTCGACATCGCTATCCCCAAACGCATGCACCTCCAGGTCCCGGGTCGGATAATTCCCCGCCTCCAGCGTATCCTCAAGCAAGCGCAACGCCTGCTTCTGCGCGGCCCGCGGCGCAATCACATAGACCGTATTGGTCACCTCCACCGCGGTCGTATCCATCGGCTGCTGGTTGATGCGATTCACCACCGGCCGCAACAGGGTATTGGCCGCCAGCACAAACAGGCAGCCCAGCCCGGCCTCGAGAATCAGGTCCGCCCCCGCGCTGGCCCCGATCGCGGCGGATCCCCATAACGTGGCAGCCGTATTCAACCCCCGCACGTTCCCTTCCTCCCGCATGATCACGCCGGCACCGAGAAAGCCGATGCCCGAGACCACATAGGCCACCACGCGCACCGCGCCGTCGTGCCCGGCCATGCGGTTGGCCATGTCGACAAAGATGGCGGCACCCACCGCCACCAGCACATTGGTGCGCAGGCCGGCCGTGCGCTGGCGGATCTGCCGCTCGTAGCCGATCACCGCGCCAAGGATGAAGGCGGTGGTCAGGCTGACGCTGGTGTCGAGCAGCGAGTCGAGGTTGATGTTCTGAAAGGCTTGGAGGGACATGATGGTTTCCCTGGGGCTTGAAAATTATTGTTATGGAACTGCTTGTGTCTTTCTACGCCGGCCAGGTGTCACGCCGATGTCATCGGCGGCGGCTTTCGCACCGCCGCCGCAAAAGTCGCCGCGCGGGGATTATTGCCAGCCGAAGCGTCGAATATAGAACCGCTTGACCGCCGTCACCAACAGGGCGTAGCCCAGCACGATGCCGATCATCCAGGGAAAATAGCCCGGCGGCAATGCCTCCAGCTTGAAATACGCCGCCAGCGGACCCATCGGCAGCCAGATGCCCACGGCCATGATCGATACCGTGGCAATTGTCAGCGGCCAGGCCGCGCGGCTCTGGATAAAGGGCAGCTTCGGCGTGCGGATCATATGGACGATCAGCGTTTGCGTGAGCAGCCCGACCACGAACCACCCGGACTGGAACAACGCCTGCGCTTGCACGTTGTTGGCGGCGAACACGTACCACATCACCACATAGGTCGTGATGTCGAAGATCGAGCTGATCGGGCCGAACACCACCATGAAGCGGCCGATGTCGCCCGGGTTCCAGCGCAGCGGCCGCGCCACCAGTTCCTTGTCCACGCGATCGAATGGAATCGCGATCTGCGAGACGTCGTACAGCAGGTTCTGCACCAGCAGTTGCAGCGGCAGCATCGGCAGGAAGGGCAGGAATGCGCTGGCCACCAGCACCGAGAAGACGTTGCCGAAGTTGGAGCTGGCCGTCATGCGGATGTACTTCAGCATGTTGCTGAAGGTGCGCCGGCCTTCGATCACGCCTTCTTCCAGCACCATCAGGCTTTTTTCCAGCAGGATGATGTCGGCGGCTTCCTTGGCGATATCCACCGCGCTGTCCACCGAGATGCCGATATCGGCCGCGCGCAGCGCGGGCGCATCGTTGATGCCGTCACCCATGAAGCCAACCACGTGGTCGTTGGCGCGCAGCGCCACCACCAGTTGCTCCTTGTGCAGCGGCGACAGCCGCGCGAATACGTTGTGCTCCTCCACCGCGCGGGCCAGCGTGGGGGCGTCCATCTTCTCGATGTCCGGCCCCAGCAGCACGCGCTTGACGGGCAGGCCCACCTCGCGGCAGATCTTGGCGGTGACCAGTTCGTTGTCGCCGGTCAGCACTTTCACCGTGACGCCGTGCTCGGCCAGCGCCTTGAGCGCGGGCAGCGTCGAATCCTTGGGCGGATCGAGAAACGCGATGTACCCGACCAGCGTCAGCTCGCATTCGTCGGCCACGCCATACTGCGCTTGCGTGGTGGGTGTTTCCTTCATCGCTACCGCGACCACGCGCAAGCCTTCCTCGTTGAGGTCGTGCGTTACCTGGCGCACGCGCGCCAGCATTTCGCCGTCCAGCGCTTGCGCCGCGCCATCGATCTGCACGCGCGTGCAGATGCCCAGCATTTCCTCCACCGCGCCTTTGCAGATCAGCTCGTTGTGATCCTCGCGCTCGGCCACCACCACTGACATGCGACGCCGCTCGAAATCGAACGGGATCTCATCGACCTTGCGGTAATGCTGCGTCAGCTTCAGCTCGCTTTGCAGCTCCACGTGGTCAAGCACCGCGCGGTCGAGCAGGTTCTTCAGGCCGGTCTGGTAGTAGCTGTTCAGGTAAGCGTGCTTGATCACGTCGGTGCTGATGCGGCCCAGCACATCGGTGTGCCGCTCCAGCACGATCTTGTCCTGCGTCAGCGTGCCGGTCTTGTCCGTGCACAGCACGTCCATGGCGCCGAAATTCTGGATGGCGTCGAGCCGCTTCACGATGACCTTGCGGCGCGACAGCATCACCGCGCCCTTGGCCAGCGTGGAGGTCACGATCATCGGCAGCATCTCGGGCGTGAGCCCGACCGCGACGGACAACGCGAACAGGAACGCCTGCGTCCAGTCGCCTTTGGTAAAGCCGTTGACCAGCAGCACCAGCGGCGCCATCACCAGCGCGAAGCGGATCAGCAGCCAGCTCACCTGGTTCACGCCAGCCTGGAAGGCCGTGGCCGAGCGGTCGGTGCTGGTGACGCGCGCGGCCAGCGTGCCGAAGTAAGAGTGGTTGCCGGTGGCGAGCACCACGGCGGTGGCGGCGCCCGAGACCACATTGGTGCCCATGAAGGCGATGTTGGCGAGCTCCAGCGGGCTGTCGTGGCGATCGCGCAGTTCGGCGAATTTTTCCACGGGCAGCGATTCACCCGTCATGGCCGCCTGGCTGATGAACAGGTCCTTGGCGGCAATGATGCGGCAGTCGGCGGGAATCATGTCGCCGGCCGAGAGCGCGACCAGGTCGCCCGGCACCAGCTTGGCGATAGGCACTTCGATCTTGAGTGGCGGGCGGGAGTGCACATGCACGTTGAAGTACTCCGCGCTGATGGCGGCAACGCCGGCCGAGAGATCGCGCCGGATCACCGTGGCCGTGGTGCTGACCATGGCCTTGAGGCTTTCCGCGGCCTGGTTGGAGCGCCGCTCCTGCACGAAGCGCAGGAGCGTGGACAACGTCACCATGGTGCCGATGACGATCGTGGCCTTCATGTCCTCCGTGAAATAGGAAATCAAAGCCAGAAGGGTCAGCAGCAGATTGAACGGGTTGCTGTACGAATGCCACAGGTGCAGCCACGCTGGCAGCGGCTTCTCATGGTCGACTTCGTTCGGGCCGAACTGCTTGAGTTTTTCGTCCGTCTCGGCGCTGGTCAGGCCGTCCTCGTGCGAGCGCATGCGTACCAGCACCGCCGGCACGTCTTCTCGCGCGGCGCGCTTCAGGGATTGCGCCAGTTGCTCAGGCACGGTGCGCGATGGCCCCGGCTTGCCCAGCGACTCGAACATCGCCAGCCGGCGGAAATGGTGGGTCACCCGGCGCGTGCGCAGGAAGGCGACGAAGAGCGTTTTCATCAGGTTCATCGGTGCGGTTTCCCAAAAGTCCCGGCGTGCCGGGCGGCGATGCTGGAGTGAGGCGAGGAACAGCAAAGGCAAGCGCATTGCGCCGCTTTTGCCGGATGCGGTGAGCGTGAAGGCGGGGCGCGGGTCAGCCCCGCCGGCACCGGTGCGCGGCGCTATGACGCGCTGCGGCATGGCGGGCGGGCGGCTGGGCCAGTGCGAGCAGCAGGACGGCGGCGCGGCCTGGCCGGCCGGCGTGCCAGCGCAGGATCTGCAGCGCCAGCAGGGCGTGTTGTGCGATCAACAGGGACGACATGGGGCCTCCTTGCGCTAACGCTCGACGGCGCGCGCAGGCAGGGGCGGATAACGCATCGCGAAAGCGCGGACGAGCGCATTCTCGCGGGGCGATAGCCGCAGGCATTTGCAACGAACTGGGAGGGAGTCGCACGGAGAACCCGTGCAACGGACCACTACCCGCCGGTATCGGCTAGGCAGTGGCGGTAGGACGCCTGGACTTGCCTAGCCGTTCAAGGTTTGGCCGCAAGGCCAACTAGAACAACTGTCCATGGAGATGACTCCGAAGCGATAACGGGGCGAAGGGTAACAAAGGCAGCGCGCGCTTGGCAACCCTTTTTTCCGGCTTTTTCCGCGGAATGGGAATGGTCCTAAACTTTGCGCTTTTCGTGCCGTAAGGCAACTTGTACGGCGCCGATCCGGCGAGACGATCCGCGCGCCATCCATGCGCCGTCCAGGCGTATGCGTGGTAGCGCCTCGCACCAACCTTTGTCAGAATAGGGGGCTGCCATTTTCCCGGCGTTGGGCAAAGCACCGCCAGACGTTCAGCCGTTAACACGTTAAGACGTTCACGCATGGTTCCGGCATCTCAGGAAACCACGGCGTCAGGTCGCGGCATCACGCTGTGGCCTGCCAGCATCGGGCCCCTTCCGTTCCCTGTGTTCCCAACCTGCCAGAAGCCTATGACCACTGTGCTCCCGAGTGAAACGCAGGACGCGATGCGCAAGCTGATCCTGCTGATTTCCCTGCACGACCAGGATGCCGCGGACAAGTACTGGACCGCGTTCCAGCAAGCGCTTGCGCGCACCGAAACCGGCTGCGACGGCCATATGCTGCTATGGCCGCTGACCGAAGCGATCGGCCAGGCCGCGGGCTTTTACGTGGAATGGAAAGACACGGCCGCCGTGGTGCGCGGCGTGCAAGCCCTGTGCGACCGGGTCGGCCTGCGCGTGGACTGGGGCGTGCCCGAGCCGCTCGCGGCGGGCTTTCTCGCGCGCTACGATGTGCCCGGCCTGATGGCGATCGCGCAGGTCTCGTTGCAAGCGGCCGGCTTTACGCTGTGGTGCTGGGACACGCAGGCGGATGCCTACGCGGGATGGATGATCCGCAGCGCGGACGAGCCGGTGCTGGCCCAGCTTGCCAGGCATCTCCACCTGATGATCGATCCCGCCGACGAAACCTACTGAGCCGGCTCCGGCTCCGCGTTCACATTTGTTGACATTTGCGCCGGGCGGCTGCGATAGCCTGGTGGCGTCCAATGCTGGCCCGGCGGCATGCCCGTGAGCCTTGCGCATTGCGGTCGCCTTTCTCGTCCGCCGATCTTCCCGGCGCAATGGCTGGACATGGAGCGTGTTCCCGGGTTGCCACAAGGTAGCCAAGCGGTAGCCAAGCGGTAGCCATGAGAAGGTAGCCATGAGAATGGCTTCGGTGGAAGACGATGAGAGCCAGGCCGAACGCATCCGGCGGATCGATGCGAGCGCTGCTGCGCCGGGCGTATCCGCAAGCCATGGTGGAGAGCGAAATCGTGGGGGCTGGTTACTACGTCGCGGACCCGGTCCGCCGCACCGCGAGGCGCACCGACACAGTTGTTTGCATTTGCAAAACGGGGAACCGCTAACCTGTTCACCGGGGTGTCCCAGACGGCATCCCAGCCCCCAGGCAGCAGTGCCCCCTGCTGCCGATTTGCCGACCAGGCCATGTCTCATGGCCTGGTTTTTTTCGGTGCGCGGGCTCGGCTACGCTGGCGCAAAAGCGCGCCAACACGATATGGCACAATGCCGTCTTGCTTTTTGCCGAGCCACGGCGAGCGCTGCGGCGGATCGCGCCCATGGCTACGGCGCGCGCCCCCCCCCACTTCTATAGATTGAGACTCATTCCGGAATGCCAGCGCAGTGCGCCACGCTGCGCACGATGTGGCGAACCGGACGCCTTGCATGCGCTTTTCCCATATTGCTCATCTCGCCGCCGGGGCCCTGGCGTGCAGCCTGAGTCTTGCCTTCGCGGCCACGCCTGCAGTCCCTTCCGACATGCCGGCGAGCGCACTGCCCGCGATCCAGCTGGCTGCCCTGCGCGCGCAGCGGCCGCTACCGCCCATCCGCTTCCTGCTTACGTTCGACGATGGCCCAGATGCGGGCGAGGATGGCAGCACACCGCTGATCCTGCGCCAGCTTGCCGACAACCCGGTGACCCCGGGCATCAAGGCGCTCTTCTTCGTGCAGACCGCCCACCCGAGGCGCGGCGGCGGCGAAGCCGGCAAAGCGCAGATGCACGCCACCTGCCTTGCCGGCCATCGGCTGGCGGTGCACAGCGGGCTGCCGATCGGACATCTCTCGCATACGCGTATGTCGCCCGAAGCGCTGGAGGCGTCGCTGCTGTCGGGCGAGGCCGATATCATCGCGCAATGCCGCGGCGCGGCCCAACTGGTCCGTCCGCCCAACTGGGCCTACAACGATGCGGTGCAGGCGGTGTACCGCAAGCTCGGCCTGGGCATGCTGATGTCGGACGTGAACGCGCGCGACGGCAAGATCTACGGCTGGCATATCAGCCTGCGCCGCCGCTCCCATATGAACAGTGAACTAGCCCAGGTAAAGGCGGCCATCGCCGAGCAGCAGTTGCCTATCAGCGCTGGCGTGGTGCCGATCGTGGTGAGCTTTCACGACACCAACGACTACACGGCCTCGCACATGACCGAGTACCTGCAGATCCTGGTGGAAGAAGCCCGGGAGAACGGCCTGGTATTGGCGGACCCGCCGTTCTACACCGATGCCCGCGTGGCGGAACGCGCCGCGCGGCTGCGCGCGCCGTCGGGCGTTTATGCGCGCGACAGCTGGCCCTGAGGCCTTGGCGGCAAGGTCATCGCAGGCGGGTCCAGGCTTGGGATAAGGGGGCATCGGCGACGTACAATACTGCGCCGGGGCCCGCTGTGGCCCGCCGATCCGCCCAACCCAACTGCCGCCAATCACGATGGAAAGCGTCGTCACCGAGATTTTCTTCCGCCTTTCCACGGCGTTCTTCTGGCCGGTCGCGCTGGCGTTGCTGGTGCTGTTTGTGCTCTCGCTAGCCGATCTCGGCAGCCTGATCGTGCAGTCCCGGCGCCGCGCCGTGGCGCCGCGCAGCGATCTGCCCGCGCTGGCCAATGCGCTGGCCGCCAGCCTGCGCAATGGCACACGCGCGCATCTGGGCGCGGCATCGCTGTCGCCTTCACTGGCCCGCTTTTGGGGCATGCTGGAAGAACGGCTCGCCCGGCTCGATTCGCACGAACACCTTGACCTGTGGCTGGACGAAACGCTGCAGCGCGAGGAAATGCACGTGGCCAACCGGCTCGACCTGACCCGCACGCTGGTGCGCATTGCGCCGATGCTGGGCCTGGCCGGCACCATCATCCCGCTTGGGCCGGCGCTGCAATCGCTGCTCGGCGGCGATATGGCCGGCATGGTCAACCACCTGGTGATCGGCTTCGGCGCGGTCGTCTGCGGGCTGGTGCTGGGCGGCATCGCCTACGTGTTGACGCTTACGCGCGAGCGCTGGGCGCGGAGCGATCTCAAGGAAATGGAAAACCTGTGCGAGCTGGTGCTGCGGGCCATGCCCGAGCCGCTGGCGCCCGCGGCACACGCTCGCGCTGCCATCCATCTGTCCGGGACGCACGCCTGATGGACGCGGGCCAGGGACACCAGTTCAGGCGGCGGCGCTTTGTGCGACGGCGCCGCGCGCAGGGCGAGCTTGCCTCGGTGCATCGGGAAGACCCGCTGGCGGGCGTGGCCAACCTGTTCGATGCCTCCATCGTCTTTGCCGTGGGCCTGATGGTGGCGCTCACGCAAGCCTTCAGCCTGACCCAGCTGCTCAACCCCGACTCGCAGTTCACCATGGTCCAGCGCGATCCCCGCACCGGCGAGCTGCAGTTGCTGGAGAAGAACCGCAAGGAGGTCAAGGTCAGCAAAATGTCCGCGCAGCAAAAGACGGGCGAGGGCACCCGGCTGGGCGTGGCATACCAGTTGCCGGATGGCAGCGTGGTGTATGTGCCGGAAGGCGCGACGGCTGGCGGGGCCTCGGCCCCGGGCGCACGTTGATGGCTTTGGCGCAGCGGATTTCGCTGCGGCAGCGCTGGCTGCTGGTGCTGCTTGGGCTGCTGTGCGGGTGCGCGGCCGGCCTGGCAGGCCATGCCCGCGCCGCCGTGCCAGGACAGCCTGCCCCGGTACGCGTGCTGCTGGTCACCACCAATACGCACCTGCTGCCCGCCGCCGAAGCGCGCCTGCGCGAGCTGGCTGGGCCGGGCAGGGTGGTGCTGGACGCCGTCACGGCAGCGCCCGATGCGGCGCAGGTCGCCGCCGCCGATGTCATCTATGCGTACTTCGCCCCCACGGCCGTGCTGCGGCAGATGGCGCCGGCCGTGCGCCAGGCGCGCCAGCGCGGCGCGCTGGTGCTGGCGGCGCCGGCAGCCTCCGCCGAGGCCGCCTGGGGCTTTGGCCTGGACGCCGCGCGCAACCAGGCCGCCGAGGCTTACTGGAGCGCCGGCGGCGCCGACAACCTTGCCGGCTGGCTGGCCTGGCTGGTGGCCGCCGTACGCGGCGAGCAGGCCATCGCCGTGCCGCCGCCGCGCCCGCTGCCCGCGGCCGGCATCTATCACCCGCGCGCCGCGCAGGCGTTCGCCACGCTCAAGGACTATCTCGCCTGGTATCGCGCCGGCGCAAGCGGGCTGCCCGCCGACGCACCGCTGGTCGGCATTGCCTTCTACGCCAGTAACTATCGCCAGCAGGATCTGGCCCACATCGATGCGCTGGTCGCGGCATTGGAACGCCAGGGGATCGGCGCGGTGCCGGTATTCGGCTGGCCGCTGTCCGGGCTGGACCCGATGCTCACGGTCGACGGCCAAAGCCCCGTGCGGGCCTTGCTGACGCTGAACCTCACCATCAGCCGCGCCGAGGACAAGACCTGGCTGGAGCGCCACGGCCTGCATGCCATCAACCTGATCGCCACGCGCGACAGCCAGGCCGGCTGGCGCGCGGATGTGCGCGGCATCGGCGGCGAGCGCCTGCCGCTGCTGCTCAACACGCCCGAGCGGGCCGGGGCCTCGGAGCCGATCCTGTTCGCCACGCTGGAGGACGAGCACGGCGCCAAGACCAGCCGGGCCGTGCCGGAGCGCGCGGATGCGGCGGTGGCCCGCGTGCGGCGCTGGATCGCGCTGCAGGACAAGCCCGCGGCCGACAAGCACATCGCCATCCTCTACTACAACAACCCGCCGGGCCGCGGCAATATCGGCGCCAGCTACCTGGCCACGCTGCCCTCGCTGGTGCAGGTCATGGCGCGGCTGCGCGAGGCGGGCTACCGTTTGGGCACCACGCTGCCGGACACCGCCGAGCTGACCGCGCTGCTGGAACGCAATGGCCGCAATATGGAAGAATGGTCGCCCGGCGAACTGGCCGAGATGGTGTCGCGCGGCCGCGTCACGCTGCTGCCGATGGCGCAGTACAAGCGCTGGTTCGATGCCTTGCCGGCGGCGTTTCGCCAGTCGGTGCTGGCCGCCTGGGGGCCGCCCGAGCGCAATCCGCTGATGTTGGTGAATGACGGCCACGGCGGGCAGGATTTCGTGATTCCGGGCCTGCGCTTCGGCAATTTGTTCGTCGGCCCGCAGCCGCTGCGCTCCACCTTCGCGCGCGCCATGGACAGCTCGCACGATACGGTGACCCCGCCGCCGCACTCCTATATTGCCGCTTACCTGTGGTACCGCCACGCCTTCGGCGCCGATGCGATGGTCCACGTGGGCCGCCACGGCACGCTCGAATGGCTGCCCGGCAAGCAGGTGGGGCAGAGCGGCGACGACAGCGCCGAGGTGCTGCTGGGCGACCTGCCCAACGCTTACTTCTACATCCAGGACGGCGGCGGCGAGGCCATCCAGGCCAAGCGCCGCAGCGCCGCCGTGCTGGTCAGCCACCTGACCCCGCTGATCGCGCGCGCCGGCTGGCCGGACAAGCTGGCCAAGCTCGACGAGGTGATCGAGCAGCTGGAGGCCGCCGCCGCCAGCTCCCCCGCGCTGGCGGAGCAGTACCGCCTGCAGGCGCTGGCCCAGATCCGCGCCCTTGGCCTGGACCGCCAGCTCGGGCTGGATCTTGGCACGCCGTGGGAGCAGGTCGAGCCGGTGATCCACCGCTTCCTGCACAAGGTGGAGGCCGAGCCGGTGCCGCTGGGCATTCACACGCTGGGCGAGCTGCCGCCACTGGATGCGCAGCGGCAGGCTTTGGCTACCGTGCTGGAAAGCGCGTTCGACGCGAGCGAGGCGCGGCATATCGGCAAGGACACGCTGACGCGCTGGGCTGATGCATTGCTCGAAGGCCGCGAGCCGGCCAGCGCGGCGGATACGCCATTGCCGCCGCCGCTGACGGAGAAGGTAAAGGCCGCGCTATCCAATACGCGCGCATGGCTGGCCAACCTGCGCGAATCGCCGCGCCGCGAGCTGGATGGCCTGGTGACCGTGCTGTCCGGCCGCTACCTGCCGACCGCGCCGCTGGGCGACCCCGTGCGCACCCCCCAGGGCCTGCCCACCGGGCGCAACCTGCACGCCTTCGAAGGCGCCCTGATCCCCACGCCGGCCGCCTGGCAGCTCGGCAAGCAACTGGCCGCGCAGACGCTGGCACGCTATCGCGAGGAAACCGGCAAGGCGCCCGAGCAGGTGTCGATGGTGCTGTGGTACGGCGAGACCGAGCGCCACCAGGGCGCGATGGAGAGCGAGGCGCTCTACCTGATGGGCGTGGAGCCGGTCTGGAACGCCCGCGGCGTGGTGGAGGACGTGCGCCTGATCCCCGATGCCGAACTCGGCCGAGCGCGCGTCAATGTGCTGTTCACCATCTCCGGCATCTACCGCGACGGCTTCGGTGACAAGGTGGCGCTGCTGGACAAGGCCGCGCGGCTGGCCGCCGCCGCTGGCGACAACGCCATCAGCCGCCACGACCGCGAGGCGCAGGCCACGCTGCTGGCGGCCGGCGTGGAGCCGCAACTGGCCGCGCGCCTGGCGCGCGCCCGCGTGTTCGCCGCCAAGCCCGGCAACTACAGCATCGGCGTGCAGCAGATGGTGGAGCAGAGCAAGGACGTGGCGCAGGCCGGCGAGCAGCCGGGCGCGCTGGCGCGGCAATACCTGCGTTACATGAATTTTGCGTTCTCCAGCGAAGGCTGGGGCGAGACCGCGCCGCAGGCGCTGGCCAGCCACCTCAAGTCCAACCAGGCCGTCCTGTTCTCGCGCGCCAGCACGCTCTACGGCGCGCTCGACAACGACGATACCTACCAGTACGCCGGTGGCCTCAACATGGCCACGCGCGCGGTCAGCGGGCAGGCGCCGCGCTTCTGGCTGCACAACCTGCGCCGCGCCGGCGAGGAGCAGACCGTGGATGCCCGCACCTGGCTGGCCACCGAGCTCAACGCGCGCAACTGGAACCCGCGCTGGATCGAAGGCATGCAGCGCTCCGGCTATGCCGGCGCGCGCGAGATGTTCAAGGAGATCGAGCATCTCTATGGGTTCCAGGCCACCAGCCCGGAGCAGATGAGCGGCAGCTTCTGGCAGAACACCTACGACGTCTATGTGGCCGACAAGAACGGCCTGGGCATGGACCGCTTCTTCGCCGAGAACAATCCGCACGCGCGGCAGGGCATCCTGGCGCGGCTGCTGGAAGTGGACCGGCAAGGCAGCTATCGCTTCACGCCGGCCGAGCGCGCCGGGATGGCGCGGCGCTATGTGGAGTCGGTCAATCGCGATGGCTTGTCCTGCTCGGCCAATAGCTGCGGCAATCCCGTGCTGATGCGGTACATCGCCGGGCTGGGGCAGCTAGCCCGGCTGCCCACGGATGCGCTGCGCGAATTCTCCGAGCGGCTGGCGACGGCCATGCCGGGGCGAGAGCCGGCCGCTGCTTCCGGCCGGGCTGCATTGGCCGACGCGCCCCGTGCGAGCGCGCCACCGCCGCCGGCTCGGCAGGCTAAGCCGCAGCCAGCACCGGCGCTGCGTCCCGCGACCGATCAAGTGACCGGCCAATTGCTCGAAAGCCGTGTGCTCAAGCTCGCAGCGCCGGCGCCGCCGAGTGGCCTGGCGCCGCGCGAGGCGCTCTGGACCGCAACCCTGATGCTGCTGCTGGTTGGCGCTGGCGCCTTCGCGGAGTGGTGGCGCGGCCGTGGCCGGCGGCAGCCCGCGCCACGCTGACGCGCCACAAGTGGACAGCACCGTGCGATCTCTTTATGCTGGTCTCCTCGCCGCGGCCAGGCCCGTTGCCGCTTGCCGGTACGATACTTACCTGCTGCGCGGAACATAACTTGCGAAGGGCCCGCCGCGCATCGCACGCCCCGAATCAACCCCAGCGCCAGCGCTGAATTCCCTTATCCGCCATGCAGACCCGTAAAATCCCCGCCACCATCGTCACCGGCTTCCTTGGCAGCGGCAAGACCACCTTGCTACGCCATATCCTCGAGAACGCCAACGGACGGCGCATCGCGGTGATCGTCAACGAGTTCGGCGAGCTGGGCATCGATGGCGAGATCCTCAAGGGCTGCGGCATCGGCTGCGACGAATCCGGCGAGAGCAATGGCCAGCTCTATGAACTGGCCAACGGCTGCCTGTGCTGCACGGTGCAGGAGGAATTCTTCCCGGTGATGGAGCAATTGCTGGAGCGCCGCGGCGATATCGACCACGTGTTGATCGAGACGTCCGGCCTGGCGCTGCCCAAGCCGCTGGTGCAGGCCTTCAACTGGCCCAGCATCAAGAACGCCTTCACCGTGGATGCGGTCGTCACCGTGGTGGACGGCGCGGCCGCTGCGGCAGGCCAGTTCGCCGCCGACCCGGACGCCGTGGACGCGCAGCGCAAGGCCGATCCCAACCTCGATCACGAGTCCCCGCTGCACGAGCTGTTCGAAGACCAGCTTGGCGCGGCCGATCTCGTCATCCTCAACAAGACCGACCTGATCGACGCGGCGCAGCGCGCCGAGGTGGAGGCGCTGATCCGCCCGGAGATCCCCGCCGAAGTGAAGATCGTCGGCGCGCAGGGCGGCAAGCTGGATATCGAGCTGCTGCTGGGCCTGAACCGCGCCTCGGAAGACACCATTCACCTGCGCCCGGACCACCATGGCTCGGCAGACGATCCCGATCACGCCGACCACCATCACGACGAGTTCGACTCCGTGGTGGTGGAGCTGGGCGAGGTGGACCGCGACCAGCTGATCGACGGCCTGCGCCAGCTGGTGGAGAGCCACACCATCTACCGCATCAAGGGCTTTGCCAAGTTGCCGGCCAGGCCCATGCGGCTGGTGCTGCATGGCGTGGGACGGCGCTTCGACGGCTACTTCGACCGCCGCTGGCTGCCGGGCGAGGCGCAATCCACGCGCATCGTGCTGATCGGCCAGGAGCTTGACCAGCCTACGCTGCAGGCTGCCCTGGAGGCCGCGCTCGCCGCCGCCGCCGCCGTGCGCACGGCTTAAGCGCTTCACCAGCCCAGGCACCCGATGCACCTGCTTTCCACCCGCCCGGGCGGCTTCGTCGACGACAACGCCGGCGTGGTGCGCATTGCACAAAGCCCGGCACAGATCGTGGTGCTGAGCGCGGCGGATACCACGCTGTCGCTGCTGGCCGGGGCCTTCCCGCGCCTGGGGGCGGACTTCCCCACGGTGCGGCTGGCCAACCAGATGTACCTGCGCCAGCCGGCCTCGCTCGACATGTATGTGGACGACGTGCTGCAGCACGCGCGCGTGGTGGTGGTCGACCATCTCGGCGGCGACAGCGACTGGCCCTATGGCCTGGAGCGGCTGACCGAGCTGGCGCGCTCGCGCAACCAGCTGCTGGTGATGTTCTCCGGCGACCTGGCCGTGGACACCAACCTGCTCGCGCGCGGCAATGCGCCGCCAGCGCTGGCCAGCAACCTGTGGCGCTACCTGCGCGAGGGCGGTGCCGACAATGCCGAGCAGTTCTTCCGCTGCCTGGCCCATCACGCCTTCGGCTGGGGCGAGCCAGCGCTGCAGCCGCGCGTGCTGCCGCAGGCGGCGATCTATCATCCGGCGCACGGCGTGGCCACGGCGGCGGACTGGCAGCGCGAGTGGACGCGGGATGGCCATGCCGACGCGCCGGTCGTGGCGCTGGTGTTCTACCGCGCTCACCTCCAGGCGGGCAATACCGCCGTGTTCGATGCGCTGATCGCGGCCCTGCGCGCCGAGGGCATGAACCCGTTGCCGCTGGCGGTCAACTCGCTGAAGGACACGCTGTGCCGCGAGGTGCTGCAGCACCTGTGCGCCGAGCACGGCGCGGCGCTGGTGTTGAACACCACGGCGTTCGCGGTATCGTCGCTGGATGCACCTGAAGCCCTGCAGCTCGCCGGCGACGCGCCGGTGCTGCAGGTGATCCTGAGCGGCGGCAACCGCGAGGACTGGCTGGCGGACAGCCAGGGCCTGGGCCCGCGCGACGTGGCCATGCATATCGCCATGCCGGAGGTGGACGGCCGCATCATCACGCGTGCCGTCAGCTTCAAGGGGCTGGCCTACCGCTGCCCGTACACGGAAGTCGACGTAGTGCGCTACCAGCCCGACGCGCAGCGCATCGCCTTTGTGGCCGAGCTGAGCCGCCGCTGGTGCCGCCTGCGGCAGCTGGACAATGCCGACAAGCGCGTGGCGCTGGTGCTGGCCAACTATCCGGCCAACGAAGGGCGCATCGGCAATGGCGTGGGGCTCGATACGCCGGCCTCCGTAGTGGGCATTCTCGCCATGCTGCGCGAGCAGGGCTACCACTGCGAAGGCCTGCCCGCCGATGGCGACGACCTGATGCGCGGGCTCACGCAGGGCATCACCAACGACCTGGCGCAACGCGACCTGCGGCCGGCGTTCCAGAGCCTGCCGATGGCCGACTACCTGGCTCACCTGAGCCGCCTGCCGGAAGACAACCAGCGCGCCATCGCGCAGCGCTGGGGCAACCCGGACCGGGACCCGATGGTGCGCCAGGGCCGCTTCATGATCGCCGGCGTGCGCAGCGGGCACCTGTTCGTCGGGCTGCAGCCGGCGCGTGCGTACGCGCTGCCCGGCGAGGAGGGCACCGAGAGCTACGCCAGCTACCACGATGCCGACCTGGTGCCGCCGCATGGCTACCTGGCGTTCTACTTCTGGCTGCGCCACAGCTTCGGCGCCGATGCCATCGTCCACGTGGGCAAGCACGGCAACCTGGAGTGGCTGCCCGGCAAGAGCGTGGCGCTGGCCGATACCTGCTGGCCCGATGCCATCCTTGGGCCGCTGCCGCATCTCTATCCCTTTATCGTCAATGACCCGGGCGAGGGCGCGCAGGCCAAGCGGCGTGCGCAGGCCGTCATCATCGACCACCTGATGCCGCCGCTCACGCGCGCCGAAAGCTACGGCCCGATGCAGGACCTGGAGCGCCAGGTCGACGAATACTACGAGGCGCTGGCGGTGGACCCGCGCCGAGCGCGGATGCTGCGCAAGGAAATCCTGAAGCTGATCGTGGCCCAGCAGCTGCATCGCGAGCTGGGGCTGGAGGCGCCGGCCGACATCGATAGCGAAGACGCGCTGCTCAACCGTACCGATGCCTACCTGTGCGAGCTGAAGGAATCGCAGATCCGCGATGGCTTGCATGTTTTCGGCGTGTCGCCCGTGGGCCGCCAGCGGCGCGATACGCTGCTGGCGCTTGGGCGTTTTCCGGTGGGCGACGGCAAGGGCGCGCAAGCCAGCTTGCTGACGGCGTTGGCCGCCGACCTGACGCTGGGCGATGGCTTCGATCCGCTTGATGCCGACTGGTCCGCGCCCTGGCAGGGGCCGCGTCCGGCGCAACTGGCGACGCTTGATGCCGGGCCGTGGCGCCATCATGGCGATACGCGCGAGCGCCTTGAGATGCTGGCCACGGCGTTGCTCGGCGAGATGGCTGGTGACGTTGCGCTGCCGCATGCCTCCTTGGTGCTCGCCCGCCTGCGCCACGACGTGATGCCTCGCCTGGATGCCTGCGGCCCGCAGGAAATGCTGCAACTGTCGCGTGGCCTGGCCGGGCGCTTCGTGCCGCCTGGCCCCAGTGGCGCGCCGTCGCGCGGCCGGCCCGATGTGCTGCCCACCGGGCGCAATTTCTATTCGATCGATACCCGCGCGGTGCCTACGCGCACGGCATGGACGCTGGGCCTGAAGTCGGCCAACCAGCTGATCGAGCGTCATCTGCAGGAGCACGGCGAGTATCCGCAATCGATCGGCCTGTCCGTCTGGGGCACCGCCACCATGCGCAGCGGCGGCGACGACATCGCGCAGGCTTTCGCCCTGCTGGGCGTGCGCCCCAAGTGGGCGCCCGGTAGCCACCGCGTGACCGATTTCGAGATCCTGCCGATGGCGATCTTCGACCGCCCGCGCGTTGACGTGACGCTGCGCGTATCGGGCTTTTTCCGTGATGCCTTCGCCAACGTGATGCGCCTGTTCGATGCCGCCGTGCAAGCAGTGGCAGCGCTAGACGAACCCGCCGAACTCAATCCCGTGCGCGCCCGCGTTGACAGCGAGCGCGCGCGGCTGGAAGCACAGGGCGTACCCGCCGCCGAGGCGCGCCGCCGCGCCGGCTGGCGCGTGTTCGGCGCCCGCCCGGGCGGCTATGGCACAGGCTTGCAGGATCTGATCGACAGCCGCAACTGGCAGGACGACAACGACCTGGCGCAGGCCTACCTGCATGCCGGCGGCTACGCCTATGGGCAAGGCACGCACGGCGTCGAGGCGCGCGCCAGTTTTGCCGAGCGCCTGTCCAGCCTGGACGCGGTCGTGCAGAACCAGGACAACCGCGAGCACGATTTGCTCGACGCCAACGACTACTACCAGTTCCAGGGTGGCATGGTGGCGGCCGCGCGCGAGTTCGGCGGCGCCCAGCCCGCGATCTACCACGGCGACCACAGCAACCCGGCGGCGCCGCGCATCCGCACCCTGCAGGAAGAAATCAGCCGCGTGATCCGCGCACGTGTGGTCAATCCCAAGTGGATCGACGGCGTCAAGCGGCACGGCTACAAAGGCGCGTTCGAGATGGCCGCCACGGTGGACTACTTGTTCGGCTTCGACGCCACCACCCGCGTGGTGGCCGATCACCAGTACGCGCTGGTGACTGACGCCTATGTGAACGACGCCGACACCCGCGCCTTCCTGCGCGAGCACAACCCGCGCGCGCTGCACGCCATCTGCGAGCGCCTGCTCGAAGCGGCGCAGCGCGGCCTGTGGCAGGAGCCCGGCGAGCGCCGCGCCCAACTGGAACAACACCTGCTCGACAGCGAGCAGGCGCTTGAAGGAATCCCCTCATGAATGCAACCGCCCGGCTCGCGCGCGTGCCGTTTCCCTTCAGCGCCCTGGTGGGCCAGCAGCGCCTGCAGCAAGCGCTGCTGCTCGCCGCGGTGGATCCCGGCATCGGCGGCGTGCTGGTCAGCGGCCCGCGCGGCACGGCCAAGTCGACCGCGGCGCGAGCCCTTGCGGAATTGCTGCCCGCAGGCCAGTTCGTCACGCTGCCGCTCGGCGCCAGCGAGGAACAACTCATTGGCACGCTCGACCTTGGCCATGTGCTCAAGCAGAGCGAGGTGCGCTTCGCGCCCGGCCTGCTGGCGCGCGCGCACCATGGCGTGCTCTATGTGGACGAGGTCAACCTGCTGCCGGATCATCTTGTCGACCAGTTGCTGGATGTCGCCGCCAGCGGCGTCAACGTGGTGGAGCGCGACGGCGTGTCGCACCAGCATGAAGCGCAATTCGTGCTGGTCGGCACCATGAACCCGGAAGAGGGCGAGCTGCGCCCGCAACTGCTGGACCGCTTCGGCTTGTCGCTGGCGCTGGAGAACTGCACGGATCCCGCGCAGCGCCAGGCCATCGTCAAGGCACGGCTCGCGTTCGACCACGATCCGGTGGCACTGCGAGCACGTTTTGCCACCGAGCAGGAAACGCTGACGCGCAAGGTACGGCTGGCGCGCGCCTCGGTGTCCGCGATGTCCTTCAGTGACGCCGTGCACGAGCGTGTCAGCCACCTGTGCCTGGCGGCCGCCGTCGACGGCGTGCGGGCGGACCTGGTGATGCTGCGCGCGGCGCGCGCGCTGGCTGCCTTGCAGTGCGATGCGGCGGTGGTGCCCGCGCATGTGGAGGCCGTGGCGGAACTGGTGTTGCACCACCGGCGCCAGGTGCCGCCCGATGCCGGTGAGCAGGCCGGTGAGCAGGCCGGTGGCTCTGGTAGTGCGAATGGCAGCGGCGATGGCGATGGACGCAACGCGGGAGACGTCGCCGCCAACAACCCCTGGGGCGCGCTCCCGCCCCCGCCGGCAAGCGCTGCGGCCGGCATCACCCCGGTCAAGGGCGTGAGGCCGCTGCCCGCAAAAAAAGCCTGAGCCACCGGCAGGCCGCCGCCGAATCCGGGCAAGGCGGCAACCGGTGGCAAGCCCCTTGTTTCGTCCCTCGTCTCGCCCCATGTCTCCCCGCGCCGCAAGGGCGCCCGGGCAGCTCGCGCATCCACTGGACACGCACGCTGGCCGCCAAAGGCGGCAAGCCGTTTGCACCCAGCCACCTGCGCTGGCGCGCACAGCAAGCCCACGCCGGCGTGCTGCATTGCTTCGTGCTGGATTGCTCGGCCTCGATGCTGCACGGCCGCCAGCTCGCGCTGGCCAAGGGCGTGCTGCTGCGCCTGCTGCAACGCGCCTACCAGGCGCGCGCCGAGGTAGCGCTGGTGTGCTTCGCCGCCGGCCGCGCCGAAGTCCGCCTGCAGCCGGCACGCGCCCGCCCGTGGAGCGAAGCCTGGATCCGCCCGATCTCCGGCGGCGGCGGCACGCCGCTGGCGCTTGGCATGGAACGCGCCGGCCAGCTGCTGGCCCACGCCGCGCGCCGCCGCCCGGCGCAGCAGCGTTGGCTGTGGCTGCTCAGCGACGGCCGCAGCACGGAGCAGCCCCCGCGCCCGCATTGGGCCGATGCGGTGATGGTGGTGGATTTTGAGCGGCAGGCGGTGGCGCTTGGGCGTTGCCGGGAGTTGGCGCAGGGGTGGGAGGGGGAGTATCTGGTGGCGGATGCGTTGATTGGGTGACGCTGCGTAGAGCAGCCATGACTTCGGCTACGGACGATCAGCGCATCGTCCCCCTCGAATCTGAAACATCTCAACGGAAGTCTCGACGACCGGAGCTATCCTTGGCGCACTAAACCGCCAACCAGACCACCATGGCTGCACAAGCCGCCGCATCCCGGCACAGTCCTCGCCGGATGGCGTGGCAAGCAGACCGCCTGCAACCTATGGGCCGCAGCGCGGAAACAGCGAAGGCCTGTCAAGCCGATTGCGCAGCCGGGCAGGCCTGCCTGACGAATGGTTGTCTACTCAATATACCGGCTGCCAGGAGGCTGGACGCCGTGCAGGGAAACCGAATTCGCTCGACTGCGAGTCCTTACGAATCAATGGATTGCCAACGTATAACGTTGCCGGCGACGCCAACGCGGGGCCAAAATAACCAAACTGGGCGGGATTCCCAACGCGAATTCGTTAGATTGAGCCACTTGACCGTTTCCAGGCGCGAGAGGCCGCTTCCGGCCAGGAACGGTCTCTCGCAAACGTCGGGCCTCGCGCAGGCCCACACACTTCAGGAGAACTCATGTTTGACCACGTCAAATTCGGAGTCAGCGACTATGCAGCGAGCAAAGCGTTCTTCCTCAAGGCACTCGAACCGCTCGGCGTAGCTGTTGCCTCGGAGGGGCCGCCGACGTACGGTGTCGAGCTTAGCCCAAAGGGTAAGGCTTCATTGTGCCTGTACCAAACCGAGGAGAAGCCGGCGCATCTTCACTTGGCGTTCAGGGCCGAGAATCGCCAGCAAGTCGAAGCTTTCTATCGCGCGGCTCTGGAGGCGGGTGGCAAAGACAATGGTGCGCCTGGTCTGCGCCCGCACTACCACGCGAACTACTATGCAGCTTTCGTCATTGGTCCGGACGGGCACAACATCGAAGTGGTTTGCCACGAACCCGAGGCCTTGCGATAGCCTGGTGCTTTCCCGGCCACGTCGCGCGTGTGCGTGCTAGCTCGCCGCCATCCCTTTTTCCGCCAGCTCCTTTTTCGCGCTTTCGTTCTTGGTCAATTGCGTCAGGCCCATGCCGCGCAGAACGTTCGGAGCCTTGGTGAACTGGATATTGTCATAGCCCACGATCTCGATGCGATTGCCCCAGGGGTCGCGGAAATCCAGAAACGGACCGTCGATCGGCTCGACCCCCGCCGCCTTGAGGGCGGCGCGCGCCGCCTCCTTGTCATCGACAACGAGGCCGACATGCCGGCCGTCATCGGGGGGCTGTTTGCGTCCCGCCTGCAACGCGATGAATTGGTCGCCAAGATCGATGAAGGCCATCGTCTTGCTCTTGCCGCGCAATTGAAAGTCGAAGATGCGGCCATAGAATGCCAGCGCTTCCTCGATATCGCCGACTTCCAGCGCTACGTGGTTGAAGCCGATGGCGCGCGGCTTTGTGGAGTCAGCCATTTTAACCCTCCATGGATAGCGTTCACAAACTCGATCGTCGACGATTCAAGGCACTAGCAGCACGGGCTGCCCGTCAATGCCAATCGAGTGTCCTGCCTTGCGCGGAGGCAGCGGATACGCTTCGGCGGACATCAAGTCGGCAGGTTGAGCTGGAGGAACGACCGCGTTTCATCCGCCCTCGCGCCGGACAGCCAATTCACGTCAAGCCACCTTCTAAAGCCCGACGCCTTACAAGGGTTGCAGGTGCCTACTTGCCGCCGATGCCGACCTTGCCGCGCCCGACCTTTCGATGCGGCACACTGGGGCGCAGCCTCTTCCTGGAGCCAGCCGTCAACGTGACTTGCTCCGCAGGGTAGCGGGTCGTCCTGTGCAGCGCGGCCTGATAGGCGGAATGGCCCGGATCGATGCGCTTGATAGCTGACATGACTGACACCTCCTCAGAGGATTCTAGTCCGAAACGGCACGGCGCTTATGCCGCCCCGTCGCTAGCAGTCCATGGGCGCTGATCTCGGGGCGCTCACCAGTGAGGGGCCCATGACCGCAACATGCCTGACAGGCGCGGCAAACGTCTCCATCAAGTCAATCGAGGACGCGATCAACGCGTGGCGCAACCGGCAGCCGACCCCGTCAACGGGCGACCGCGTAGCCGCCAAACGAGGGGCAATGCCTTACTGAGCAACGGTTTGAGCGATGCGAAATGAGTCTTTCATCGTCCGGATCGGGCTGAAGTCCTCTTCGAGCATTCAGGGCTGTTAGTACATTCGAGCACGAATGACCGTTTCTGGAAGTTCCGACGGGCCGTTGTGGGTCGAACTCGGTCGTTGCCATCGCCGCCGCTCATGTTAAGGGACGGACGTTCTCCTAGCGACGCCGACCGGCCAGAAACGTCCATTCGCGCCCGCGCACACCAACGACCGGGATCCTGCTGACGCCCTCAGTCATGCTGTCGGCCGGACAATCCTCTCAGGCCAGCCGCTCGAGTTGCCGACTGGCCTCGTCAAAAGCGCTGATTTGGTGCTTGCTGCAGTATGATAGCGGCGGCCGCGTTACTTTTTGTAGCGAGCGGGTTGGAGCGCACTTTGCGCCGTTATATTTCGCAGGTCGTTGCAATCACAGCGACCGGGTTTGACAGCCTGGAATGCGCTGGATGATCATGGAGTTGCGCCGTCGGGCCGCGATGAGAGCTGCGGTACCATCATGCATTGGCCCTTGACGATCCGAACATCTCTGGGCCCGTTCAACTCGCAACCCATGGGAGTACAGACATGGTCGCAGTCAAACACGACGATCTTTCCATGGCCTTCGACTTCGTTAGCTCCGCGCCGTTGGATCAGGACGCGTATGTCTCACTCGATACGGGCAAAGTCTATTGGACTTCTGATTTCAACGACGCCTTCGACGAGGAGATTCCTGAAGACCTTGAAACTTCGGATCGCTACCTTGCGATACCGCATAAGAACGAGCTTGGTCTTGGAAGAAGTCTCGCCCTCCAATTTGTCGCACAAGAGTTGCCTGAGTGTTACGACGAGGTTGAAGGATTCTTCCGACGGCAAGGGGCATACGCGCGCTTCAAGTATTTGCTGGAGGGCAAGGGCATTCTCGAGCTCTGGTACTCGTTCGAAGCCGACGCTGTCGATAGAGCGCTGAGGCAATGGTGTGGTGAGAATGGGCTGGAGATTCTGGAGTCGTAGCGCCAGTTGGACATGCCGCAATGTCTGGCCGTAAAGGGTGACCCGCTGGGCGACCCGCTGGGAATTCAGGGGCCGCCGCGACAAGCGAATCACCTGGCTCCACGCCGGGTCGGATCGGAACATGGCGAAGGCAATTCTCCGCAATCGGCCATATACGGACGCTGGCCCACGGCTTTACGCGGACATTCGAATGGCGGCTCCGCCGCAGATATTGCCAGCAAACTCGGCCGTCTCCCGATCACAACCGACTCTGCCGCGCCGGCGGAGCGCCGTGAAGTCGTCATGGCCCTAGCTCGCGAGCACAGGCTTACGGCACATGATGCGACCTATCTGGATCTGGCGTTGCGCAATGGTGCTGCGCTGGCTACTTTCGATGGCGCATTGGCTAGTGCCATGCGCAATGCTGGTGGCGTCGTGTTCGAATAGCCGCGCAGCTATTCCTTGCAGTCCTCTATTTCGGCGTGACGCCCGACCCGTTCACCCACACTCACGGAACAATCAGCGCCGCGACATCCCGCGCAGATCCTGACGGCTCAAGCCCGCGTTCACGAACCACGCTTGCACGCTGGCGAACGAGTGCGTCTTTGCCACATGGTCAAGCCGCGTTCTCTGCGCACCGGATGCATCGAGCTCCAACGGCAGCAGGTTGGCCTTCATGCCGTTCTGCGCGCATCCGCGCGCGCGGGCGGCAGAATGACTGAATTGACTTTGTAAGGAATATTCCTTACCATGAATTTGCTATCAGGAGAACCAACATGCACGACATCCACGAAGTGGCTACCCTAACCTCCAAAGGGCAACTCACCCTACCCAAGCCCATCCGGCAGGCGCTGGGCGTAGACGCTGGTGGAAAAGTGGCGTTTGATCTACGTGACGGAGAGGTCGTCATCACACGAGCCGATGCCGAACACGGTGATCCGGCGATCGGCGCCTTCCTGCGCCTTCTGGAAGCCGATATCCGTGCGGGGCGACAGCTCCAGACGCTGCCGGAGGATCTGGCTCAGGCCATGCTGGCAAACGCCGGGCATGGCGAGAGGCTGGATCAGGACATTGACGGCGATGTGGAGCTCTAATGCGACGTCATGGCTGGACGTTACTGTTTCATGAGGGTGTGATCGAACAACTGCGGAAGTTGCACGCGGCAGCGCAGCGCGCGCAAGAGAATGACCCAGCGGGGTTCGAGAGCAACGCCAACGTCAAACTGTTTCGCGCCTTGAGCCAGTTGATATTGGACGTTGTGCCCGGCGACCCCTCGCGGGATGAGTTCCGGCAAGGCAATACCCTTGGCGAGGCATACCGGCACTGGCGGCGCGCGAAAGTCGGGCGCCGGTTCCGTCTGTTCTTTCGCTACGATTCTCGCTCGAAGGTGATCGTGTTCGCCTGGGTTAATGATGAGCAGACCCTGCGCTCTGCCGGCAGCAAGTCAGATCCTTACGCGGTATTTGAGAAAATGCTCGGGCGGGGAAATCCGCCGGATGATTGGACGGTCCTGGTTGCGGCGAGTCGTGCGGAGTGGACTGCGGCCGAGAAATAAGCATTGGTTCAGGTGCGCGACCACTGCGCTTTCGCTGCCGCCCCGCCAAGAGCGACCACTTGGCGGCAGGCGTGCTGGCGCAACACTTCGGCGATGACAGTGTCCAGATCCTGGGCGCGTTCCGTCGGGCTATCGTGGCGAAGATAGACGGGTGGGCAATCCGCGCATATCAGCGCTAAGCGGTTATCCGTCCCACCATGTCACCAGATCTTCACCCCATCCTCACCTCAATTTCGTCATAACGCCGCACCCGGTACACCACCATCGAGATCAGCCAGCTCAGCACGAACACGCCGATGATCACGTAGCCCAGCATGCCGAAGTGCGCGTTGAGCTCGCCGATCACATCCCACAGCCCGCCTTCCAGCCCGAGCTTGTCGGCAATCAGCCCGAGGGCTTCGATGCCGCCGATGACCACGGCAACGACAACCGAGACCAGCGTGATGGTCATGTTGTAGTAGAGCTTGCGGATCGGCTTGGTGAAGGCCCAGCCGTAGGCGCCCAGCATCAGGATGCCGTCGGTGGTGTCCACCAGCGACATGGCGGCGGTGAACAGGGCGGGGAACACCATGATGGTCCAGAAGGGCACGCCCTTTGCAGCTTCGGCGGCGGACAGGCCGAACAGCGCTACCTCCGTCGCGGTGTCGAAGCCGAGGCCGAACAGCAGCCCCATCGGGAACAGGTGCCAGCTGCGGCTGGCCAGCCGGAACAGCGGGCGGAACAGCCGCGACAGCACGCCGCGGTTGTTCAGCAGCAGGTCCAGGTCCTGCTCCTTGAGCGCTTCGCCGCGCCTGACCGCGCGAAAGGCGCGCCACACGGAGATCAGGATCAACAGGTTGAAGAAGGCCAGCAGGAACAGGAACAGCGCGGAGACGCTCGTGCCGATCATGCCGCCCACGGCTTTCATATCGGCAAAGCGCGTTTGCAGCGCGGCGGCGGCCACCGCGATGCCGATCGACATCAGCGTAACCACGGTGGAGTGGCCGAGCGAGAAGGAGAAGCCGACCGTCACCGGGCGCTTGCCTTCCTGCATCAGCTTGCGCGTGACGTTGTCGATGGCGGCGATGTGGTCGGCGTCCACGGCGTGGCGCAGGCCGAGCGTGTAGGCCAGCACGGCGGACGCCAGCAGCATGGGGTGGTCGCGGAACGCCACCAGTGCCCACAGCCAGGCGCCGACATTGGCGGCGATCAGGAAGACGTAGAGCGCAACGACCTTGCGGCGCACGTCGGCGTCCTGGTCGTTGAAGATGCTGGCGAGAAAGCGGAACATGAGCGGTCCGTGAAAGATCGGGGATTCTGAGTGGATGGACGCCAGGCTGGGATTCATGCCCGCCGGCGGCGCCCGCGAAACAACCTGCGCCAGCCGATCACCACGCCACTGGCGCAGACTACCAGCCCGGCGAGCGAAAGCAACCAGACGGCTGCGTCCCAGGCCGGGCGATGGCGCAGCAGCCAGCCAAAGTCCCAGCTGTGCGCGGCATTGAACAGCCAGCGGTAGGCACGGCGGCGGCGGCCCAGCAGGTTGCCGGTGTCCGGGTCGATGCAGGCCCAGGTCGCAGGTCGCGGCGGTGTCGTCAAGGCAGCAGGCGTCCCGCCAGCATGAAGGCGTGCTTGCCATGGCCGGCTTAGAAGTAGAAGTTGGCCGACAGCTCGGCCGCGCGCGGCCGGCCCAGCAGCCACTGGTTGCCGCTGTTGCCGGAGGACTCGGCATAGTCGCGGTTGAACAGGTTGTAGACGCGCAGCGTCAGCGCCGTCTTGCGCGATACGCGCCATTGCAGCGAGGCATCCACCACCGTGTACGACGGCATGGTCGTGGTATTGGCATTGTTGGTGTAGCGCTTGCCCACGTAGCGCAGGCCACTGCCCAACTGCCACTGCGGCGCGAAGGCCCACGTCAGCCACAGGTTGGCCGCCTGCTGCGGCACGCTGGTGGGTACATTGCCGTTGCGCGAGACCAGCGCGCCGTTTGTGCTTTCCGCGAAGTCGTCGTAGCGGGCGCGCAGCACGGCTGCGTTGGCGTCCACCCGCAGTCCGCGCATCAGTTCCACGCTGACCGAGCCTTCGAGCCCGCGCGAGGATTGCTCGCCCACCTGCACCGACAGCGCGGGGTTGTTGGCGTCGCGGGTGAGCAGGTTCTTCTTGGCGATCTGGTAGGCGGCAAAGGTCCATTCGCCGCGCTGGTTCCAGAACGATTGCTTGACGCCGGCTTCGATCTGCCTGCCGGTAGCCAGCTTGAAATCCTTCTGCGCGTCCGAGGTGGAGATCAACGCGCCGAGCGGATCGGTGGCGGTGGCGTACTGCGCGTACACCGACAGCGCGGGCGTGAATTCGTAGACCGTGCCCGCGCGCCACGTGACATTGTTGAAGCTGCGCGTCCAGTCGTCGCCCGTGACCAGGTTGCCGCGTTCCAGCTGGGCATGGTCCAGCCGCACGCCGCCGATCACCGACCATTGCCGGGTCAGCTTGAGGCGGTCCTCGCCAAACAGCGCGGCTTGCGTGGTGTGGGTGCGAAAGCGCGGCGACGTGACGATGCCCGGCGGGCTGAAGAACTGGCCCGGGTCGAACTGGTAGGCATTGACGGTGGACGCGCCGCCATAGGGCGAGTTGCTGCTGTTGGTGTAGTGGATGCGGTTGACGTCAAAGCCCACCATGGCCGTATTGGCCATGCCGAACAGCTGGCCATCGAGCTTCAGGTCGGCGCGGTCGCCCACCTGTTCCTGGTCATGCAGGATCTCCAGGTAGTCGGTGCGGCGCACCTGGCCGGTCGCGGGCAGGAAGGTATAGGACTCGGCGTCGCGCCAGTGGCGCTGGCTGGTGAGGTAATAGAACTGGTTGCGCACCGTGACGCGCTCGTTGGGTTGCCACTGCGCCGCGAGCCGGGTCCAGCGGTCGCGGTAGGTAATCTCGGCATCGCCCACGTTGTAGTTCTTCTTGCGCAGGGCGGGGTCCAGGCTGCCGTTGACCAGCGGCGTGCCCAGGTATTGCATCGGGTGCTGGTCGGCGTCGTCATAGGACAGCGTCAGGCTGAACTCGGGCGATACGTCCAGCCGCACCGCGGCCGACACCGCCAGGCTGCGGGAGTCTCCCCGGTCCACCCAGCCGCCGGAGCGGCCGTAGTTGGCGTTGAAGCGGTAGGAGAGGTTTTCGTTGACCGCGCCGCCGCTGTCGAAGGCGGCGCGCGCCGTTTTCTGGGTGCCGCCGGTGAGCTGCAGCTCGTTGGCGATCGGTGCGCGCATTGGCTTCTTTGGGATGACGTTGACCACGCCGCCAATCGCGCCCTCGCCAACTATCACCGAGGCCGCGCCGCGCAGCACTTCGATGCGGTCCACCGACCAGGTATCGAAGGGGAAGGTGACGGTGCCGGAGGCCACGTAGAGCCGCGTGCCGTCGTACAGCTGCATCACCGAGCCTTGTCCTGCGAAGCCCCGTGCCGCGAGCGCCGTCCCGCCATTGCCGGGCGCGCCATTGGAGGTGATGCCGGTGGCGCGCGTAACGGCCTCGCGCACTGACAAATCGCCGCGTTCGCGGATGGTATCGCCGGACAGGACTTCCACGCTGGCCGGTGTTTCCAGTGGGGTCAGGCCAAGGCGGCTGCCGGTGCTGGCGGGCTCCGACAGCGCCAGCCCCGATGGCTGCGAGGCGCTGCTGACTACCACCGGCGGCAGCACGGTGCCGTCCGCGCGGGAAGGCTGCGATCGTGCTCGCTCGGACGGTTGCACATCGTCCGCTGCCCAGGCGACATCCGCGCCTAAGCCGGCAAAGGCACCCAGCGACAGCGTGAGCGCGCAATGGTGCGCGAGCTTGCGCGGCTTGGGGGCGCGATGTGGCTTGAGTGGCTTGAGGGCCGCGACCGAGGCGGGGCGGGCAAGGCGAGGACGCGCGGACATGGACTTTCCATCGTTGGCCGTGGGCGACCCCGCCCGGCGGCAATAAACGAACAAGCCACGGACGAGCGCGCAGTGACGGCCGGGCGCGTGGCTGGCCGTCTCACGCCTGGCCGCCCGTCCGCAGCCCCGGTGATTGGTCGAAGGCCGGTATCCGGGCTCGCAGGGGGACGCCTGCCGCTGGGGCGCGTCCGGGGTGCCGCCTTCCCACGCGTTGATGCGCAGTGGCTGCCACGGCCTGTTGGCGCGGCGTGACACCTTTTTACCTGCTGACCGTTGCGGGGGCAGCACAGGATTAGCCGCGGCATGGCCGGCGGCGCACCTGTTTCCCGTTTAACCCCCGCCGCGCGCTGCGAGCCGGGGGCACCTTCGAACCCTTGGCAGTCCAATTGCAAGTCAATTGCAATTACGAGTGGAATGCGAGGCGCATTGTAGCCGTTTTTCAGCGGCTTTCGGCGCCTGATGGCAGATGTATTTTTGCACCGTGCGGGTGCGCGAGCGTTCCGGTCCGGCGCAGCCTGTCGCCATCTTGGTGCTTTGTGCGGCATTTTTCGCGCTTCTTGGCTTTTTCGTGCCGTCCTGCCGCAGCTGTCCCTAAAGAAGACGAATCAGGCTCCGATATCCGGAGATGCCGCATGCCTCCCGCATGACCGGCCATTGCCCCGAAGAGCGAATGCCATGAATCGTCTGACCCTGCGAAAGAAGCTGTGGATCCCCCTTGTGCTGGCCTGGCTCGGCTTGCTGTTGCTGACCGTGATGCACGCCGTTCAGACCCGCCAGCTGCAAATGGCCGATCGCCGCGGCGAACTGGCGAACATCGTCGACATGTCGCTCTCCCTGGTGAGCGACTACGCCGAGCAGGCGCGCCAGGGCAAGATGTCCGAGGCCGATGCCAAGGCCCAGGCCACCGCCCGCGTTGCCGCGCAGCGTTATGGCAAGGATGGCTACATCACCATCGTTGGTGCGGATTCCGTGCTGTTGATGCATCCCATCAACGCCAAGCTCAATGGCAAGAACATGCGCGACTTCAAGGATGCCAAGGGCAACGCCTTGTACGTCGATATCGCGGCCCGCGGCGCGTCGGCCGAAGGCGCCGGCCACCTGGACTACTGGTGGCCCAAGCCGGGCAGCGACCAGCCGAGCCCCAAGATCGGCTACGTGGCGCGCTTCAAGCCGTGGGGCTGGGACCTGGTCGCAGGCACGTACATGGATGACGTGGAGGCACAGTTCCGCTCCTCGCTGTATCAATCGCTCGGCCTGCTGGTGCTGCTGGGCATCGTGATCTCTGCGGTGGCCACGCTGCTGATCCGCAGCATCCAGAGCTCGGTGGGCGGCGAACCCGCTACCGCTGCGGCGCTTGCCCTGCGCATGGCCGGCGGTGACCTCACCGCGTGCGTTGAAACCCACCCGGATGACCGCTCCAGCCTGATGTACGCCATCGGCCATATGCGCGACCAGCTCGCCGGCACGGTGGCGGGCATCCAGCAGTCGGCCGATTCCATCACCTCGGCGGCGCAGGAGATTGCCTCGGGCAATACCGACCTGTCGAGCCGCACCGAGCAGCAGGCGGCCTCGCTGCAGCAGACCGCCGCCAGCATGGAGCAGATCACCGCGACTGTGCGCCAGAACGCCGACAACGCCAAGGAGGCCAGCCAATACGTGGCCGACGCCTCGCAGATCGCGCAGCAGGGCGGCAGCGTGGTCAGCCAGGTGGTGGACAAGATGCGCGGCATCACCGCCAGCTCGCGCAAGATCAACGACATCATCGGCGTGATCGACGGCATCGCCTTCCAGACCAATATCCTGGCGCTGAACGCGGCGGTGGAAGCCGCGCGCGCCGGCGAGCAAGGACGCGGGTTTGCGGTGGTGGCGGGTGAGGTGCGCAACCTGGCGCAGCGCAGCGCGGGCGCGGCCAAGGAAATCAAGACGCTGATCGTGGAGTCGGTGGGCCAGGTCGACAGTGGCTCGGCGCTGGTGGAGCAGGCCGGGCAGACCATGGCCGAGATCGTCAATGCGGTCAGCCGCGTGACGTCGATCATGGATGGCATCGCCTCGGCCACCGCCGAGCAGCGCACCGGCATCGAGGAGGTCAATCGCGCGGTCGCGCAGATGGACCAGATGACACAGCAGAACGCTGCGCTGGTGGAGCAGGCGAGCGCGGCCGCCGCGTCACTGGAAGACCAGGCCGGCGCGCTGCACCATGCCGTGTCGGCCTTCCGCCTGTCGCCCGCCTGAGCACTAACCAAGCGCTAACCAAGCGCTAACCAAGCGCTTGCCAGGCATCAAGCGCGCTTTGTCCTACAGCAGCGATTTGCCCTGCGCGAGGATCTTGTCGCAGACCTGCTTGGTGACCTGGTCCTTGAGGCCGCCGCCGCTCAGGTCGAACTGCTTGCCATCGCTGCTGCTCAGGATGCCCTTGGCGCCGCTGGTGTAGCCGGCATCCGACGTGGGCGAGCCGCCGCCGACCTTGCCCAGCAGTTTGTCCTTTACCGAGGCGGCGCCGCTGGCCCCGCCAAGGTAGTTGTTCTTCACGCAGTACTCCAGGATCCCGGCGACATTGCCGGTACTGCCCGAGCTCAGCGATTGCAGCGAGGGCATTCCACCCATCCCGCCCAAGCTGCTGCCCAGGCCGCTCAGGCCACCGGACGAACTCTCCGTGCCGCCCTGCGTGGCGCCTTTGAGCAGGTCGCCGATCTGCGCATGTGCGGTTGCCACCGGTAGCAGCGCGGCGATCAGGATCTTCACGGCGGTGGTGCGATAGAGGCTGGCGTTCATGCGGCGTCCTTCTGGCTGGGTGGGGACAGTCTTCACTATAGTGCTTGCCGCGACGGCCATGGTCCATCGCTGCTGTGGCTTTCCCTTCTCGCGGCACTACCCGATTTGCATGACGCACGCATTAAGCGAGGCGTCGCGCATGCCATCTAACGACCTGTGGGTTCTATTCGAACCCCGTGTTCGTGACTGTCGCTTCCGGCACCTAAGGCAAGGCGCATACCCGCTGGCAGGGCAACGCGCTCCGATCTGAAAGTTCTCGTGCGCTGTATTCAGACCTTTGCACGTGTCCCAGCCACGCGGCACCGCGTCTTGACGATCCGGGTGAAACGGTTTCCACTAGCAGTTCGGCCGGGCGCGCGGCGCGCGCCCGGGGAACTCACCGGG
>NZ_BAAILO010000090.1:52450-67245 GCF_054589115.1 Cupriavidus sp. 8B
AGAAGTACCGCAAGGCAGTGCTGAACCTGCGCGCCGCCATCAAGCGCGGCAACGAGGAAGCCATCAGGCTCCGCCGCGAGCAGTTGAAGGCGCTGCCGGTGCCGCGCCAGCGCTACGCGCGTGCGGCCACTACCTGAGCGCCGCGCCGCTTTTTACGCAGAACCTGCCTAGAACGAGCCGAAGGCGCTGCCGAGCGCGATGACCGCCGCCAGCGCCGCGACCGGGCCCACGATGCCGACCACCACGATATCGCGATAGCTTTCGCGATGCGTGGTGCCGCAAACCGCCAGCAGCGTCACCACCGCGCCGTTGTGCGGCAGGCTGTCCAGCGTGCCAGCACCGATCACGGCAACCCTGTGCATCAGCGCCGGGTCGATGCCCGTCACCTCCGATAGCTGCAGGTAAGTGCCGCCTAGCGCCTGCAGGGCGATGGTCAGCCCGCCCGAGGCCGAGCCGGTCAGCGCGGCGAGCACATTGGTGGCCACCGCCAGCGATACCAGCGGCCCGCCCTCGATCGACAACACCCACTCGCGCACCAGCGCAAAGGCGGGCAGGGCAGCCACCACCGAGCCAAAGCCCACCAGGCTAGCCACGCTGATAGCCGGCAGCACGGCGGCATTGGCGCCCGCGTCCATGCTCTCGCGCAGCTTGTGCAGGCGTTTGCGGTGCAAGACCAACAGGCAGAGGATGGCCGCTGCCAGCGCCACCAGCACTGACCACACGCCCCCCAGCGCCGCCAGGCTGGTCCCGCCCCAGCGCTCATCCGCCAGGTAGCTCGCGTCCCAGCGGGGCAGCACCAGCAAGCTCATCGCCAGGTTCACGGCCACTACCATCACCAAGGGCAGGAACGCGCGCCACATCGCCGGCAATTCGGCGCTGCGCGCGCCGTGGTGCGCTTCGGCGGGGTCGAACGCGCTGGCCACCGTGGCGCGCTCGCGCACCAGTTCATCGTCGGCGGCGCGGTCGGCGGATTCCAGCGCGTGGTCGCCAAAGCCCTCGCCCGCACGCCGCGCGGCCCGCTCCATGCGCGCGAGCCACCACAGCCCGAAGGCCAGCATGACGGCGGACGCCAGCACCCCCAGGCCCGGCGCGGCAAACGGCGTGGTGCCGAAAAACGGCATCGGGATCGCGTTCTGGATGGCCGGCGTGCCGGGCAGGGCGGACATGGTGAAGGTGGAGGTGCCTAGCGCAATCGCCGCCGGCATCAGCCGGCGCGGGATCTGCGCGGCGGCGAACAGCGCCTGCGCCATCGGCGCCAGCACGAAGAAGGCCACGAACAGGCTGACGCCGCCGTAGGTGACCAAAGCACCGGCCAGCACCACCGCCAGGATGGCGCGCTGGGGCCCGAGCTTGAACGTCATCCACGCGGCGATGGCGTTGACGCAGCCGCTGTCGTCCATCAGTTTGCCGAACAGCGCGCCAAGCAGGAACAAGGGGAAGAACTGGGCGAGAAAGCCCGCGGCGCTGCCCATGAAGGTCTGGGTCCAGTGCGCCAGCAGGGGCTCGCCGGCCGTGGCCGCGGCCAGCAGCGCCGCCGCCGGGGCCAGCAGCAGGATGCTCCAGCCCCGGTAGGCCAGCCAGATCAACAGGCCAAGGGCCAGCAGGATGCCTAGAAGGCCCATGGTGTCAGTGCTCCCGCAGCAGTTCGTCGAGATGGTAGGAGGCGTGCTTGCCCGGCGCATCGCGTCCAAGCCTATACAGCATAGGTGACGCGCAGGTGGCATGCCGTGGCTTGGCGGCGACGGGCACCGCCAATCCGCCAAGCCACCAAGCCACGGCATTGCGCAAGGCGCAGCGCCGGGCCGGCGGGCGTTACTGCGCTTGCCGCTCCAGCACCTCCCACAACTCCAGCAGGGTAGGGTTGCCGGCATGGGCCGCGCGATACGCGCAGATATCGAATGCCGAGCACCACGCGCCGTCGCCGGCCGGCACCAGCGTGCCCGCGGCAAGTGCTTCTGCCGCGGTGGTGCGCGGCAGCCAGGCCACGCCGTGGCCTTCGCTGGCCATCTTCATCAGCAGGATCGCCATATCGGCCTCATAGCAACGCTCCAGCGCACGGCGTGGCGGCGCGTCTTCGAGGATCACCTCGACGATGCGGCCCAGCGTGGTGCTGGCCGTGTAGGCCAGGTAGGGAATCGGTTTGGCGCCACTGCTGCTCAGCGAGAACAGCGGGGCGCCGCGTGCATTGGGCGCGCACAGCGGCATCAGCACGTCGTGCCCAACCGTGAGGCTGCGGAACTTGTCCGGATCCAGCGACACCGGCACGCGCGCATGGTTGTAGCCCAGCATCAGGTCGCAATTGCCTTCCGACAGCGCCACCACGGCTTCGAGCACGTTGGCGGCCACGACCCGGGCATTGAACTGGCCGTAGCGCTTCTGGCACGCCTTGAGCCAGCCCGGCAGGAAGGTCAGCGACAAGGTATGCCCGGCGGCAATCTGGATGGCCTTGCCCGGCATGCGGCTTTCCTGGCGCAGCGTGGCGCGCGCCTCCATCAGCAGCGTGAGTGCCTCGCGCCCGCTGGTGCAGAAGGTCTTGCCGGCCGGGGTCAGGTCCATGGGGAAGGTGTTGCGGTCGACCAGCACCGCGCCAGCCCAGTCCTCCAGCGAACGGATGCGCCGCGACAGCGCCGACTGCGTGATGTGGCGCAGTTCGGCGGCGCGCGAGAAGCTGCGCGTCTTCTCCAGGACCAGCAGGTCGTCGATCCATTTCAGCTGCATGGGGTGTGCCTTCGGAAGCGTCAAAACGGTGAGGGAAACTCTGCGGCCGGGGTGGCCCGGCAAGGGCGCAAGGGTGTGGCCGCAATGGGTATTCCATTTTCGCATAGCTCTATGGCCGATCCGCATTCCGGTGGGCGCCGGGCGAGCCTAAAATCTGCGCTTCCCGTCAGTCAATATCGCCTCAAGGCAAAGCCAGATCCAGCATGACAGGGGCGCGCAAACAAGCCGGCAGCCAAAGCGGTTGCGCCCCGGAACGTTCCGACTCTACCTCGGCAGTTAACGTCTTCGACGCTATCCGGAGCTACCCTGATCATGTTTATCCAGTCGCTTTACCGTACCCGCACGTCGCTTCGGTCCTCCCGTATTTTCCGTGGGGGCAAGCGGGCACAAGCTGGCCTGCTGCTGGCCCTGGCCGCTGGCGCCGCTGCCACCGCCGCCGCGCCGGCCGCCGCCGCGGACTACCCGGACCACGCGGTCCAACTGGTGCTGTCCTTCCCGCCGTCCGGCGCCACCGATGTGCTGGCGCGCGCGGTGGGCCAGCGCCTGTCCACCGTGCTCAAGCAGCCGGTGGTGGTGGACAACCGCCCCGGCGCCGGTGGCGCCATCGGCATGAGCTTCGCGGCCAAGGCCGCGCCCGATGGCTATACGCTTTATCTCGCCGCAGTGAGCAATGCCGCCATTGCGGCAGCGACGTATAACAACCAGCCCGCCAGCCTGAGCCGCGATTTCGTGCCCATTGCCGGCATCGGCACCGTGCCGCATATCCTGGTGGTGCCGGCCTCGTTGCCGGTGCATTCGGTGCCGGAGCTGGTCAGCCTGCTCAAGGCGTCTCCCGGCAAGTACAACTTCGCCTCGCAGGGCTCCGGCACGCTTTCGCACCTGGAGTCGGAGCTGTTCAAGCTGCGTACCGGCGTCGACGTGGTGCACGTGCCCTACAAGGGCAGCTCGTTCGCGCTGCCGGACCTGATGGCTGGCCGGGCGAGCATGATGTTCGACAGCATTCCCTCGGCCCTGCCGCACGTGAAATCCGGCAAGCTGCGGCTGCTGGCGGTGGCGTCCGATCAGCGTCTGAGCTCCTTGCCCGATGCCCAGACGGTGAGCGAGGCCGGCATCCGCGATTTCCGCGCGGACAACCTGTTTGGCCTGGTCGCGCCCAAGGGCACGCCGCCCCAGGTGATCAAGCAACTCTCCTCCGCGATGAAGGAAGTGCTGGCCTCGCCGGAGCTGGGCGCGGCCATGGAAGCACAGGGCGTGCAGATCAGGTACACCGCGCCCGAGCCGTTCGGCCGCATGATCGGCGACGAGATGCGCGCGTGGGAGAAGGTGGCGCGCGCGGCTAACGTCAAGATCGAGTAGGAAGCCGCGCAAGCGGTGCAGTGCATGATTTAAGTTGCATCGAAGAACGCATCCGGCCGGGCTTTGCCGCGCAAGCCGCAGGCCGGATTTCCCAAACCACTAGCCACTAGCGCCAAGCCGATTTGCCATGACCAATTTCTGGAATTTCCCCTATCCCTCACAACGCGTGCCCGTGCTGGCCGACAACGTGGTGGCCACTTCGCAGCCGCTGGCGGCCGCCGCAGGACTGCGCATGCTGGCCCGTGGCGGCAATGCCGTGGACGCGGCGCTGGCTACGGCGATCGCGCTGACCGTGGTCGAGCCGTGCATGAACGGGATCGGCGGCGATGCTTTTGCACTGATCTGGGACGGCAAGGAACTGCACGGCCTGAACGCAAGCGGCCGGGCGCCGGCGGCGTGGACGCCGGAGTATTTCTCGCGCTACGACAGCATGCCGGTCAACGGCTGGGACACCGTGACCGTGCCTGGCGCCGTTTCCGGCTGGCGCGCCACGTGGGAGAAATTCGGCAGCCTGCCGTTCGCCGATTTGTTCGAGCCGGCGCTCGAATACGCGCGCAACGGCTACCTGGTCTCGCACACCGTGCACCGCCAGTGGCAGGCACAGGTGCCGGTGCTGATCGACAAGCCGGGCTTTGCCGACGCCTTCGCGCCGAACGGGCGCGCGCCGCTGCCGGGCGAGCGCTTCATCTGCCCGGGCCAGGCGCAGACGCTGGCCCGCATCGCCGAGACCAAGGGCGACGACTTCTATCGCGGTGAGCTGGCTGGCCGCATTGCCGCGCATGCGCGCGCCACCGGCGGCCTGATCACCGAGGCCGACCTGGCCGCGCACCGCGCGGACTGGGTCGAGCCGATCAGCATGTCCTATCGCGACCTGGAGTTGTTCGAGATCGGCCCGAACGGGCAGGGCATTGGCGCGTTGATGGCGCTGGGCATGCTGGAGCATTTCGACGTGGCGGCCATGGGCGTGGACTCCGCCGCCGCCATCCACGTGCAGGTGGAAGCCATGAAACTGGCGTTTGCCGATCTGCACGAGTACGTGGGCGACCACACGGCCATGACCGAGGTGCGAGCCGCCCACCTGCTCGATCGCGGCTACCTGGCCAGCCGCGCCAAGGCCATCGACCCGGAGCGCGCGGCGGCAGCCGGCCCGGGCAAGCCCCACAGCGGCGGCACCGTGTACCTGACCACGGCGGACAAGAGCGGCATGATGGTGTCGTACATCCAGTCCAACTTCAAAGGCTTTGGCTCCGGCGTGGTCGTGCCCGGTACCGGCATTGCGCTGCATAACCGCGGCTGGGGCTTCAACCTCAAGCCGGGGCACCCCAACCAGGTGAGCCCGGGCAAGCGGCCGTTCCACACCATCATCCCGGGTTTCCTGATGCGCAAAGGCGCGCCGCTGGCGAGCTTCGGCGTGATGGGCGGCTCGATGCAGGCGCAGGGCCACCTGCAGATGGCCAGCCGGCTGGCGGATTTTGGCCAGAACCCGCAGGCCGCGTGCGATGCGCCGCGCTGGCGCGTGCTGGACGACAACGCCACCATCGCGGTGGAATGGAATTGCCCGGCCGCCACCGTGGAAGGCTTGCGCGCGCGCGGCCACAGGGTGGACGTGGCGCCGCAGGGCAACCTGGAGTTCGGCGGCGCGCAAATCGCCATGCGCCTGGAGGACGGCTATGCGGCGGCGTCGGACCACCGCAAGGACGGCTATCCGCTGGGGTTCTGAGGAGACTGGCTGCTTCGTCCGCCGCACCGGAGTGCTGGCGCGCCAGCGATGGCGCGTAAAAAAAACATGCCGGTGCGTGGTCCAGGGCACATTAAACGGCCACACCGCGGGCCTACACTGGCGCCATCCCTGCGAGGAAGGCCGCCATGAACAAGCTAAGGTCCAGCCGTCTGCTCGATCGCATCTCGCCGCCCGTGCTGGCCGACCTGCGCCGCATGCGAGCCGCCGCCGAGGCCGAGCGAGTCCTGGCCGCGCAGGCTGCGGCAGCTGGCGCGGGTGCCGGTGAATGCGCTAACAATCCGCTAAACGACGCCAACTACATCGAAATAGCGCGCTACGATTCAAGACGCGGCAGATTCGTGATGGAGCGCCGCCTCGCCAGCCAGCGCATCAAATAGGCGCTCGCCTGCCAATTATTTGAACGCGGCGCCGCGCGCTACAGGCCAGCGCAAGGCCCGGCGGCGCTGGCGGTGGCCTCTCACGGCACACCCCCCCTCCAACCCCCTCCTTCGGCTGGCGGCCGCGCCCATGGCCGGAGTTGGTATAATCGCCCACTACCCCAAACATGCCGCCTGGTGCTGCGTGCCGGGCCGTGGCGACAAGCCAGGCCGAGGCAGCAAAGCAGCATGGCGGTCCAACGCGTGACGAGGAGTTACGTGGCCGGAACAGAAATCGCAGTGCAAACCGTCCCGCAAGCGGGCCATGCCGTATCGTCCGGCAGCTCGTTCCATACCGCCCTCAAGATCCTGCCCGCTGCGCAACGCGAGGCGATGTTCGAGATCTATGGCTTTTGCCGTGCGGTGGACGATATTGCCGATGGCGATGGCCCGCGCGCCACGCGCCTTGCCGGGCTCGACGCCTGGCGCGCCGATCTTGCCGCGTGCTATGCCGGCACGCCGCCGGTGGCCTTGCGCGGCCTGACCGCCCAGATCCAGCGCTTCGGATTGCTGCAGGAGGATTTCCTCGCCGTCATCGATGGCATGGCCATGGACGTGCATGCCGATATCCGAGCGCCGGACAACGCCACGCTGGATCTTTATTGCGACCGCGTGGCCAGTGCGGTAGGGCGCCTTGCCGTGCGCGTGTTCGGCATGGAGCTTGATGCAGGCGTAGCGCTGGCGCATCACCTCGGCCGCGCGTTGCAACTGACCAATATCCTGCGCGATATCGACGAAGACGCGGATCTGGGCCGTGTGTACCTGCCGGCCGAAGCGCTGCTGGGCGCGGGCGTGCCGATCGGCACGCCGCATGCCATCGTCGGACATCCCGCTGTCGGCCGCGCCTGCCTGGAAGTCGCGCAGCAGGCGCAGGCGTACTATGACCAGGCTTTCGCCATCATGAACGCGGCGCCGCGCCGCACGGTCCGTTCGCCGCGCATCATGGGCGAGGTCTACCACGTGATCCTGCAGGGTTTGCTGGCCCGCGGCTGGACCAATCCGCGGGCGCGGGTTCGGGTGCCGCGCGCGCGATTGCTATGGATTTTGCTGCGGCATGGCCTCGTCTGAGGTGATCCCGCCGATTGACTGCCGCATATGGCCACTGACGGCTGCGTGCGGCATTGCCGTAAATGCGTTGTTGAAGAGAGGACGTCGAGACCGATGAGCCAAGTTGCACTATCCCCCAATTCGGTTGAGCCAGCGCCTGGCGCGCCGGCGCAGAACGAGCTGGAAGGCACGCTCGACCGCGCGCTAGACGCCTTGCTGGCGGCCCAGCGGCCGGACGGCCACTGGGTGTTCGAGCTCGAGGCCGACGCCACGATCCCGTCGGAATATGTACTGCTGGTGCACTATCTGGGCGAGACCCCGGATACCGTGCTGGAAGCGCGTATCGCGCGCTATCTGCGCCGCATCCAGAATGCCGATGGCGGCTGGCCGCTGTTCCACCAGGGCCGCTCGGACATCAGCGCCAGCGTGAAGGCGTATTTCGCGCTCAAGATGATTGGCGACGACACCGAGTCGGAGCCAATGCGCCGCGCCCGCGCCGCCATCCATGCGATGGGTGGCGCCGAGGCCAGCAATGTCTTTACCCGCACGCTGCTCGCGCTGTACGGCGTGATGCCGTGGCAGGCGGTGCCGATGATGCCGGTCGAGATCATGCTGCTGCCGCTGTGGTTCCCGTTCCACCTGTCCAAGGTCGCGTACTGGGCCCGCACGGTGATCGTGCCGCTGCTGGTGCTCAACAGCCTGCGTCCCCAGGCCAGGAACCCGCGTGGCGTGGGCATCGACGAACTGTTCATCCGTCCTTGCCAGGCGGCCCGGCTGGCCCCGCGCGCGCCGCATCAGAAGCGCGTGTGGTTCAGCTTGTTCCGTGCGCTGGACGCCGGCTTGCGCGTGGCGGAGCCGTTGTTCCCCCGCAGCCTGCGCGCGCGCGCCATCGCCCGCGCCGAGAAGTTCGTGCGCGAACGCCTGAACGGCGAGGATGGCCTGGGTGCGATCTTCCCGGCCATGGCGAATGCCGTGATGATGTTCGACGTGCTCGGCGTGCCGCGCACCGATCCCGATGTCGTGGTGGCCCGTGCCTCCATCGAGAAGCTGCTGGTGGTGCATGGCGACGAAGCCTATTGCCAGCCGTGCCTGTCGCCGGTATGGGACACCTCGCTGGCCAGCCACGCCTTGCTGGAAGTGGGCGGCCCGCGCGCCGAGGCGGCCGTCGAGCGCGGCTTGCAATGGCTGCGCCCGCTGCAGGTGCTGGACGTGCGCGGCGACTGGATCGTGCGGCGCCCCGACGTGCGTCCCGGCGGCTGGGCTTTCCAGTACGCCAACCCGCATTATCCGGACGTGGACGACACCGCCGTGGTGGCGATGGCCATGGACCGCGCGGCGCGCGCCGGCGCAGCCGCGCCGGCCGTTGCCCCGGCCAGCCATCGTTCTCGCTACGACGAGGCCGTCAGCCGTGCCCGCGAGTGGGTGGCGGGCATGCAGAGCGGCAACGGCGGCTGGGGCGCCTTCGAGCCCGAGAACACGCATGAATACCTGAACAATATCCCGTTCGCGGACCACGGCGCCTTGCTCGATCCGCCCACCGCCGACGTCTCGGCGCGCTGCCTGTCGATGCTGGCGCAACTGGGCGAGACCGCTGCCAGCAGCGAAGCCTTCCGGCGCGCCCAGCGCTACCTGCTCGACGAGCAGATGGCCGACGGCAGCTGGTATGGCCGCTGGGGCACGAACTATGTCTACGGCACGTGGAGTGCGCTGTGCGCGCTGAACGCCGCCGGCATGGCGCCCGAAGCGCCGGAAATGCGCCGCGCCGCCGACTGGCTGATCTCGATCCAGAACGCCGACGGCGGCTGGGGCGAGGACGGCAGCAGCTACCGCCTCGACTACCAGGGCTACGAGATCGCGCCGAGCGTGCCGTCGCAGACCGCCTGGGCGGTGCTGGGCCTGATGGCCGCGGGCCAGGTCGATCATCCGGCCGTGGCGCGTGGGGTCGACTACCTGATGCGCATGCAGCAGGCCGACGGCCTGTGGAGCGAGGCGCGCTTCACCGCGGTGGGCTTCCCCCGCGTGTTCTACCTGCGCTACCACGGTTACGCGCGTTTCTTCCCGCTGTGGGCGCTGGCGCGCTACCGCAACCTGCGCCGCGACGGCACGCGGGCCGTCGCGTGGGGGATGTGACCGCGCCAGGCTTGTGGGCGCCGCAGCCAACCTTGCCGCAACGCCGTGCCGGTCCCACGCTCGTGGTCACCGGCATGCGCTTCGAGGCCGGCATCGCGGCCGGGCCCGGTGTGGAAACCCTGCACGGCCTGCGCGCCGAAGCCTTGGCGCAAGGCCTGCGGCAACGCCTGGCGCATCCCTGCGCCGGCGTGATCAGCTTTGGCGTGGCCGGCGGGCTGGATCCGGCGCTGTTGCCCGGCCGGGTGATCGTCGCCTCTGCAATCCATGATGGGAATCTATTGCGGCCCGTTGACGCAAGCTGGTCGCGCTTGCTTTCGCTTGCCTTGCCCGAGGCTATCTCCGGTGCGCTTGCCGGCGCTGACGAGGCCGTGACCTCGGTGGCGGCCAAGACGGCATTGCACGCGGCCACCGGTGCGCTGGCGGTCGACATGGAGTCGCATATCGCGGCGCGTGTCGCTCAGGAATTCGGGTTGCCGTTTGCCGCCTGCCGGGTGGTGATCGATCCCGCGCAGCGGGACGTGCCGCCCGCGGCGGTGGCCGGGATGGGTCCCGATGGCAGCACCGATATCCGGGCGTTGCTCAAGGCGCTGCTGGCGGGGCCGGGACAGGTGCCGGACCTGATCCGCCTGGGCAGGGATGCGAGGCTGGCCAAGCTTGCGCTGCAGGCCGCCCGGAGCAGGGTCGGGATGGGGTTTGGCTTAGGCTAATTAACCTAAAGGCCCGGCCGGCCTGAAGCCTGTCTGGTGCTGCATCCGCAAGCATCCGGCTTGCAGCACAGCACCAGGGTGAAGCCAGGCTCAGGGCTTCTTCGCTTCGCCTTCCGGCTTCTTGTCTTGCGCGCCAGCTGGCGCGGGGGTGGCCGCAGGCGCTCCGGGCGCTCCGGGCGCCCCAGGCGCAGGCGCAGGCGCCGCGCCTTGCGCAGGCGCATCGCTATCCTCATAATCCGGCAGCTTCCCTCCGCCACCCTGGATCAGGTACTGCCTGCGCTGGCGGTACGCATCCCGCACAAAGCTGTACTTATCCAGCGCCGCCAGCGACAGCAGGTCGGTCGCGCCAAGCGCGTTGGTCCGCGCGTCCAGGAAGCCCAGGCCCCACAGGCCCCACTTCACGCCTTCATCGTTGACCCACGTGGTCGGCGAGAGCTGGAAATTCACATACAGCCCAACCCCGTCACGGACCGAGCTGGGGCCGAACAGCGGCAGGACCAGGTACGGGCCGGCCGGCACGCCCCACACGCCGAGCGTCAGCCCGAAGTCCTGGGAGTGCTTGCCGATGCCGGCGGGCGTGGCGATATCGATCAGGCCGCCGATGCCCAGCACGGAGTTGACCGCCACCCGCATGAAGCTTTCCGCCGCATCCACGCCCTTGCCTTGCAGCAGGTTGTTGACCGTATTGCCGACGTCGGCGAGGTTCGAATAGAAATTGGTGACCGCGGTGCGCACCGGTTGCGGCGTGACGGCGCGGTAGCCCTTGGCCAGCGGCGTCGCCACGTACTCGTCAGCCTTGTCGTTGACCTTGAAGACGACGCGGTTGAGGGGCTCCAGGGGGTCGTCCGGGCTGGCTTGCGGGCCACTGGCGCAGGCTGTGACCAACAGCGAGAACGAGAGCGCCGGCAGGAGGCGGGAGAGGCGAGAGTCGGGGCGAGTCATTGTTTTATGGAGGCGAGAGATCTATGGAGGCGAGAGATCAATGGGCCGGACCGGTGGCGGGGGCCGACCGCTCGCGCGGCCGCCCCATCAGGATCGGCTGAAAGAATACGGCACCGACCAGCGTGCATGCTAGCGCGAGTGCCAGCAACTTGCCCATGCTGGCGGTGCCCGGATGCTGGGACAGCCACAGGCTGCCGAAGGCGGTGGCGGTGGTGGCGGCGCTGAACAGCACGGCGTGCGTCAGCGGGGATTGCAGCAGCTGGGTCTTGCCCTCGCGCCACGCAATCACATAGTAGATCTTGAAGGCCACGCCGATGCCAAACAGCAGCGGCAGCGCGATCACGTTGGCGAAATTGAGCGGAATGCCGAACACCACGCACAGCTCCAGCGTCACCAGCGCGGACACCAGCAGCGGCACCAGCGTGCGCAGCACATCGCCCACGCGGCGCAGCGTGATCCACAGCAGCAGCGTGATCGACAGCACGGCCCATGCGCCGGCCTGGGCAAAGGCCGTCAAGATGGTGTCGGCGGAGCCGCGGATCGAGATCGGGCCGCCCACCGCGCTGGGCTCGACGCGCTGCACGGCGTCGATAAAGCGCGTGAGCGCGGCGTCGCGCGCATCGCTGTCGCTGGTGCTGGCGGCGTCTCCCGGCTTGGCCGCGGCGGGAAGCTTGGGGCTCACGCTGACGAGAGCCTGGCCATCCGGGGCGACCCAGTCGCGCACCAGTGCCGGCGGCAGGGTCTCGCGGGTGATCGGCTGCGGCGACAGCGCGCGCTGCAGCCGCGCCAGCGCCAGGCGCAGCGGCTGGGCGATGGCTTGCTCGCCGCGCTCGCGGGTGGCCGCATCCGCTGCGGCAAGCTTGCGCAGCGAGGCCGCCAAGCGGGCCGCTTCGGCTGCGCCCGGGCCAGGGTGCTCGTCCGCGGCCAGCGCGAGCTGGCGTGCCGTGTTCTTGAGCGAATTGACGAGCCTGGCGTCGTTGGCAGGCGTGGCCGTTGCCTGCGTCAGCACCGGCATCAGGCTGGCCGAGGCGGCCGCGATCAAGGCGAGCCGCGCCGGCTGGTCGTCGGGGATGAAGGTCTGCAGCGTGACGGCGCGCGAGACTTCCGGCAATGCTGCCAGGCGGGCGGCGGCGGCCTGCGCGGCCGCCAGCGAGGGCGCCAGCACGCTGACGTTGTCGGTGCCGGCCTGGGGCGCGTCCTTGAGCGAGAGCAGGGTGGCCATCGACTCGGAATGCGGATCCTTGAGGTGCAGCGGATCGAAGTCGAAGCGCAGGTGCATCAGCAGCGGCGACCCCGCCAGGATCAGGGCGCCGGTTGCCAGCAGCACGGCCTTGCGTTTGCGCTCGAAGAACTCGTCGGCGGGCGCCAGCCATTTGAAGCCAGGCACTTCGACCCGTCCCGCTTCATCCTTCGGGCGGAACACGGTGATCAGCGCCGGCAACAGCGTGATGGTGGTGAGGAAGGCCACCAGCATGCCCACGCCGGCGATCTTGCCCAGCTCGGCCACGCCGCGATAGTTGGTGGGCAGGAAGCAGAAGAAGGCCGCCGCGGTGGCGGCCGCGGCCAGCGCCAGTGGCACGCCCACCGCTCGCGCCGTGCTGGCCAGCGCGTCCGGGATTTCGGTGTGCACATGGCGCTCGGCGCGGTAGCGCACGCCAAACTGGATGCCGAAATCCACGCCCAGGCCGACAAACAGCACGGCAAAGGCCACGGAGATCATGTTGAGCGCGCCCACCATGGCCAGCCCGAGGGCGGCGGTGATGGCCAGGCCGACGGCCAGGCTGGCCAGCACGGCCAGGATCAGGCGCTTGGAGCGCAACGCCAGCCACAGGATCAGGATCACCACCAGCACGGTCAGCGCGCCATTGAAGGCGGCGCCTTCCTTGACCGAGGCGAACTCGTCGTCGGCCAGCGCCTGCGAGCCGGTCAGGCGTACCTGGGCGCCGTAGCGCTGTGCCAGGCCCAGCTTGGTGGCCGTGGCGCGGATGGCATCGGCGGCATCCGCGCCGGCCTGCAAGCCGGCGTAGTCCAGCACGGGGCTGAGTGCGACGAACGCCGTGGCGGGGCGGCCCGGGGCCGGTTCCAGGCTGGAATCGACCAGCCCGGTCCAGGACAGGGCGCCCGGCTTGCCAGCCAGCACCTGGTCGACCGTATCCGCGCTCTTGCCGAGCAGCTTGGCCATGTCACCCAGCTTGACCTGCCCCAGTTGCAGCGGCAGCGACAGCGTGGTCGACAACGTGTCGGCCAGGCCGCGCAGGGTCGGGTCGTGCGCCAGCGCGTTGAGCAGAGGCCGCGCCTGCGTCAGCTGCGACGTAACGTCGCGCAGCTTGGGCGTATCGACGAAGAGCAGGCCGTTGCGTTCGAAGAACTCGCCGCCGCCGGGCTGGCTGACGGCGCGAAAGCGCTCGCCTTGCTTGGCGAGCGCGTCGGCCAGCGCATTGGCGGCGGCGTCCGCCAGCTCGGGCGCCGGCGCCTGCACCACCGCCAGGATCATCTGGTCGCGCTGGGGGAACGCGGCGCTCACGGCGGCATCGCGGCGCGCCCAGGGCTGGTCCGACTCGAGCAGGCGGCTGATATCGGTATTGATGGCGAAATGACCGGCCACATAGATGCCGCTGACGATGGTCAGCAGCAGCGCCAGCGCGATCACGGGCCACGCGCGGCGGGTGGAAAACTGGACAATGCGGATGACCAACGACGTCAACATGGGCGATATAGGAAGCAGTAACGGTGTGGTGCGCAACAACGCGCGTAGTCAAAGGCGCAAAGCAGGACGCAAAGTGGCAGCCGCGAGTATAACGGGCCGGCGCGGGTGGGGCTCGCCCGGAGTGAGCGCGCCGGTACGCTATACTGCCCCGGCACGTGCGCGCGGGCCGGGCTGCAGCCTTGCAGCAACGCGGCGCGGCGCGTTTCCTGTTTGATTTTCTTGGCAAGTCTGCCGGGCGTTTCCGGCGGCGAACCGACTGGCATTCTCAGGTCCAAATTCGCATGAAGAAACACGGTATTGCTTTGCAGGTCCTCGTTCCCCTTGTTCCGTTCGCCGCAGTGGCCGTGGTTTGCGCCGCGCAAGCCCAGACGGTCGACAGGTCCTCGCCGGACCGCATGGTACGTGCGGCGGTCGAGGGTGTGATTGGCACCATCAAGTCCAGCCCCGACACCCGCAACGGCGATCTCGCCAAGATCACCGCGGTCGTGCAGCACCAGTTCCTGCCGTACGCCGATTTTGAGCGCACCACCCGGCTGGCCGTCGGCAGCGCCTGGCGCAATGCCACGCCCGAGCAGCAAAAGCAGCTCTACGAGCAGTTCCAGACCTTGCTGGTGCGCAGCTACGCGGTGTCGCTGTCGCAACTGCGCGAGCAGAACGTGAAATTCAGCTACAAGCCCACGCTGGCCGCCAGCGGCGCCACGGATGTCGTGGTGGAGACGCGCGTGCTGAACAACGGCGACGAAATGCAGATCGATTATCGCCTGCAGCGCAGCGGCAACGGCTGGAAGATCTACGACATCAACATGATGGGCGCCTGGCTGATCGAGGTGTACCGCCGCCAGTTCGCCGATATCGTCGCGCGCAACGGCATCGACGGCCTGCTCAAGTACCTGGCCAACCATAACGCACGCCAGACCGCCGACGCCTGAGCCTGCGCGCCTGGCCTGGGCCAGCGCATCAGCGACGGCATAAGACACAAAAGGCTCGCTCCCGGGTACGCGTGGTACCCGGGAGCGAGCCTTTATGCATCC
>NZ_BAAILO010000090.1:67322-93012 GCF_054589115.1 Cupriavidus sp. 8B
CTTGCCTAGTGCGCAGCGGCTTTGCGTGCCGCGGCGTCGTTGGCTGCCTTGGAAGGCTTCGAGCGGCCAATCTCTTCGAGCTTGATCTCGACGTGCTTCGAGAACACGTACTCGGCCGGGCGCTGCTTGGTCAGGTCGATGTCCGCTGCCATCGGGCCCGAGGTGCGCACGCCGCGCAGGCTCACACCCAGCGCCTTGAGCGGATGGGCGATGGTGTCCGCTACCGCCGTAGCCTCGAAGCCGCTATGGACCATGCAGTCGGCGCACTTCTCGTAGTTGCCCACGCCGTAGGCGTCCCAGTCGGTGCCTTCCATCAGTTCCTTGAAGGTGTCGACATAGCCTTCGCCGAGCAGGTAGCACGGACGCTGCCAGCCGAACACGGTGCGCGCCGGGTTGCCCCAGGGCGTGCACTTGTAGGTCTGGTTGCCGGCCAGGAAGTCCAGGAACAGCGTGGACTGGCTGAACGCCCAGTTCTTGCCGGCGCGCCCGCGCTCCAGGATGTCGCGGAACAGCTGGCGGGTCTTGCCGCGGTTCAGGAAGTGCTGCTGGTCGGGCGCGCGCTCGTAGGCGTAGCCCGGCGAGACGGTGATGCCGTCCACGCCCATGGCCTTCACGGAGTCGAAGAAGCGGGCCACTTTTTCCGGCTCGGCGTCGTTGAACAGCGTGCAGTTGATGTTGACGCGGAAGCCGCGCTTCTTGGCCGCGGCGATGGCCTCGACGCAACGGTCGTACACGCCTTCCTGGCTCACCGAGCGGTCATGCATCTCGCGGTCGCCGTCCAGGTGCACCGACCAGACGAAGTACGGGCTCGGCTCGTACTGGTCCAGTTTCTTTTCCATCAGCAGCGCATTGGTGCACAGGTACACAAACTTGCGGCGCGCAATGATGCCCTTGACGATGGTGGGCATGTCCTTGTGCAGCAGCGGCTCGCCACCGGCAATGGACACCACCGGCGCGCCGCATTCGTCGACCGCGCCCAGGCACTGCTCGATCGACAGGCGCTGGTTCAGGATGGGGTCCGGATAGTCGATCTTGCCGCAGCCGTTACAGGCCAGGTTGCAGCGGAACAGCGGCTCGAGCATCAGCGCGAGCGGATAGCGCTTGTTGCCCGAGAGATGCTGCTTGACGACATAGGCGCCCACGCGGGCAACCTGCAGAAAGGGAATGGCCAAAATGTACTTCCTTGTTATAGGGGCGGCCGGGCGTTAGCCAGCGGCGGTTTGCGGGTCCGGCTGCGGCGCGGCTTCGGCGGTGGCCGTGCCGGCTGCCTGCTTGCGCGGCGACGGATCGGCCAGCTCGGCTGGCAAACGGAATTCGGCGTGTTCCTCGCGGCCATCCATGACCGACACGTCCACCGGCCCGAGCTGGCGCAACGTGGCGATCACGTCCTTGACCATTTCCTCGGGGGCGGAAGCGCCGGCCGTGATCCCCACGATTTCGACGCCGCGCACCCACTCGGGGTTCAGTTCGCTGCCATCGGCAATCAAATAGCTGGGCACACCGCTCTCCGTGCCGATTTCGCGCAGGCGGTTGGAGTTGGAACTATTGGTGGCGCCGATCACAAGGATCACTTCCACCTGCTTGGAGAGCTCGCGCACGGCGGTTTGGCGGTTTTGCGTGGCGTAGCAGATATCACGCGTATCCGGCCCGACCAAATTGGCGAAACGCCGGCTCAGGGCGGCAATTATATTACGTGTGTCGTCCACGCTGAGCGTGGTCTGGGTCACGTAGGCAACCGGGGTGTCGGTAGGCAGGTCGAGCAGCGCGACTTCCGCTTCGCTCTGCACCAGGATCACCTTGCCCGGGATCTGCCCCATCGTGCCCTCGACCTCCGGATGGCCGGCATGGCCGATCAGGATCACGGTGCGGCCGCTGGCGGCGTACTGGCGGCCCTGGGTGTGGACCTTGATCACCAGCGGGCAGGTCGCGTCGATCGAGTGCAACTGGCGGGTCCTGGCATCATTCTCGACATCCTTGGAGACGCCATGCGCGCTGAAGATGGTGACGGCGCCGGTCGGCACTTCGTCCAGTTCTTCCACAAATTGCGCACCCTTGCGTCTCAACCCTTCGACCACGTGCTTGTTGTGCACGATTTCGTGTCGCACGAACACCGGGGCTCCGTGTTTGACGAGGGCGCGGTCTACAATCTCGATCGCGCGCACGACGCCAGCACAAAAACCACGGGGTTGAGCAAGAATCACCTGCATAAAGATAGGCCCCCCGACCCTGTCAACGGGTTCAGCATGAGTTGATATTCCGGAATCACTTTCCCGTCATACGATGGTTACTATATACCCGTGCCGCAACCTTTGCCTGGCACCTGGCGACAGCCAGCAACACTTTGAGGGTTTTTCCGGTGGGTGATATGAGTTCAGGGGACTACGTCCTGGTTACGGGCGCATCCGGCTTTCTCGGCTCGGCAGTAGCGCGGCAGGCACTGGCGCGCGGTTTTCGGGTGCGGGCGATGGTACGCGCCGGCAGCCCGCGCCGCAACCTGGAGGGGCTGCCCGTGGAGATCAAAGAGGGCGACATGCGCGACGCGCGCGCCATGCAAAGCGCGCTGCAAGGCGTGCGCTATCTCTTCCACGTGGCGGCGGATTACCGGCTGTGGGCGCCGGATCCCGAGGAAATCGTGCGCACCAATGTGGCCGGCACCGAGACGGTGATGGGCGCGGCACTCAGCTGCGGCGTCGAGCGCATCGTCTACACCAGCAGCGTGGCGACCTTGCGCGTGGCGGGCGCCACCGCGCCGGTGACGGAGGAGGCTGCCATGGGCGGCCATGAGGCCATAGGCGCCTACAAGCGCAGCAAGGTGCTGGCCGAGCGCGTGGTGGAGCACATGGTGGCCCGCGACGGGCTTCCGGCCGTGATCGTCAATCCTTCCACGCCGATCGGCCCGCGCGACGTGCGGCCCACGCCCACCGGGCGCATCATCGTCGAGGCCGCCAGCGGCAAGATTCCCGCCTTTGTCGATACCGGCCTCAACCTGGTGCATGTGGACGACGTGGCCGAAGGCCATATGCTGGCGCTCGAGCGCGGCGTGACCGGCGAACGCTACATCCTCGGCGGGCAGGATGTGGGCTTGCAGCAGATGCTGGCCGATATTGCCGCCATGACGGGGCGGCGCGCCCCCACTATCCGCTTGCCGCGCTGGCCGCTTTACCCGCTCGCTTACGCGGCGGAGGCGGTGGCGCGCATGACCGGGAAGGAGCCGTTCCTGACGGCGGATGGCCTGTCGATGTCGAAATACCGGATGTTCTTCAGCTCGGAGAAGGCCCGCCTGGCGCTTGGCTACCAGGCGCGGCCTTACCAGCAAGGGCTGAGCGAGGCACTCGACTGGTTCCGCAGCGCCGGCTACCTGCGCTGAGCGCCGGGCGTTGGCAGCCATGATCAGCCCCGCTGGGGCGCCTGCGCGCGTCCCTTCCACTGGCCGCCTTTGCGCAGCCAGTAGCGGCGCGCGGAGTCGACCGTGGCGCCGAGATAGAACAACGCCGTCACCGGCAGCAGCGGCGCCAGCCAGAGCGGCTGGCGGTACTCGCGCAGCATGGGCACGTAGGCCAGCGCCATGGCCAGCCAGGCGGCCCATGCCGGCCACAGCCGCAGGCCGCCGCCGAGCGCCAGCAGGGGCGGCGCCAGGTACGTGAGGACCATGCCCGCCACCGCGCCGGCCAGCAGCAGCGGCGAATAATGCAATTGGGTGTAGGCGCTGCGGGCAATCATGTCCCACAGGCTGCGCCAGTCATCGTAGGGGCGCACGGAGAGGCTGTCGTCGGCCAGGTCGAGGCGGATCGAGCCGCCTTGCTTGATGCAGGCGGCCAGGCTGCAGTCATCGATCAGCTCGCCCCGGATCGCAGCAAATCCACCAATACGCGCCAGTGCGGTACGGCGTGCCAGCATGCAGCCCCCGGCGGCCGCCGCCACGCCGCTGCGCGGATTGTTCACCCGCGCAAACGGGTAGAGCTTGGCAAAGAAGAACACAAAGGCCGGGACGATCAGGCGCTCCCACCACGATGCGCAGCGCAGCCGCACCATCAATGACACCAGGTCCCGCTGTTCCTGCTCGGCGCGCGCTACCAACTGGGCCAGCACGCCATTGCCGTGGTGGATGTCGGCATCCGTGAGCCACACCCAGCTGGCGCCAGGCGCTGCCTTGTCGGCGGCTTCCAGGCCTTCCGACTGCGCCCAGACCTTGCCGCTCCAGCCTGCCGGCAAGTCGCGCGCCGTGATCACGGTGAGCGCATCCGCCTTGCCCAGCGCCGCCGCGGCGCTGCGCGCCATGTCGGCGGTGCCGTCGGTGCTGTGGTCGTCCACCACCACCAGCCGCAGCGCCGCCGGATAAGCCTGGCCCAGCACGCTGGCCACGGCGCCGCCGATCACGTCCGCCTCATTGCGGGCCGGGATGATGGCAACCACCTCCGGCCATTGCGCCGGAGCGGGCGCGGGGCCGGGCTTGCGCACCCGCCAGAAGCCGGCACGGCCGGCCAGCAGCACGCACCAGATGGCGAGCGAGATCAGGGACAACACAAACATCTCAAAAAACTCCAGGACAGGATGGGTAGGGCAGCGACGGCATCATCGCAACAGTCGCCGGGCAAGGCGGGCCAGCTTGGGCACGGTTTCGGGGCGCAGCAGGCGCGGATCGTAGCCGGCCATGCGGCGCTCGTTCTCCGCCAGGCAAAGCTCGATCATCGCCCGCGGGGACAGGGCTTCGGCGACCGAGGACGTGCTGTTGATGGAGAAATTGGCGTCCTTGGCCACGCCGTCGGCATCGATGCCGCGTGCAATGCCAACGCGCTCCCAGATCAGGAAGGCCCACACCCGCATCACCTTGAGTGTGTATAGCGGACGCTTCCACCAGGGCAGGTTGCGGCGATACCAGGCCGCCCAGTTGACGAAGAACAGGATGTGGCGGCCTTCCTCCTGGATGACCGGCTCGAAGGTTTCCACCAGTTCAGCGGGGAAGAAGCCCGAGCGCTTGGCCGCGGCAAACAGGCCAAAGGCAAAAAAACTATCGATGCACTCGCTGTAGCCGGTGACCAGCCAGCCCCACTCCACGTCAGCGGTCGGGCGGTACTCGGGTTCGGGCGCCAGGGCGACGCCGTAGGCTTCCACCAGTTTCGACAGCACCACCTTGTGGCGCGCCTCCTCGCCACCATCCATCTCCAGCGCACTGCGCAGCAGGGGATCGGTCATGGTATCGGCAAAGGCCTGCACTCGCACGGAGGCACGGCCTTCGGTCTGTACCGCGATATCCCAGATCGGCAGCGAGGTCACCCGGTGCAGGGCATCCGGGTCAAGCCTGGGCCAGTCGATGACAGCGGGTTTGTAGGGGTTGTGGGTCTGCAGCAGCATATTGCAGAACATGCGCAAATGCTGCGGCGAGCCGATGCGGACCGGCCCGGGCCCGGGGTCGGTCCAGTTGCGCATGGCATGGTCGGCCTGGTCGATCTCGGCCTTTGCGAGGGCCGCGACCACGGCGGCGGCCTTGGCCTCGGTGCTCGGCTCGCTGGTTCTGCTGGGTGTGGCAAGCGCGTCTGACATCCTGCTCCCCTGGCGGTTGATGGTCCGGGGGTAATTCTAGCGTGGCCGGCGCGCATGCGCGTGCCGGACAAGTGTCCCGGCACGCGCAGGGTACTGCATGGAAAGGCAAGGCAGGCCGGGACTTAGCCCTGGTACTGCACCGGCGAGCGGGACTGCATGCCCAGCTTGTAATACAGCACCGTCAGCAGGATCAGCCAGGCCGGGCCCACATACAGCGCGATGCGCGTATCCGGGAAGTACGCCATCAGCGCGACCACCAGGCCCAGGAAGGCCAGCGCTACCCACGAGCCATAAGGCCAGAAAGGCATGCGAAAGGCCAGCTTGCTGCGCTGGGCCGGGGACAGGCCGCGGCGGAAGTTCATCTGCGTGACCAGGATCACGGCCCACGTCCAGACCGCGCCGAAGGTGGAGATCGAGGTCACCCACACGAACACCTTCTCGGGCACCAGGTAGTTGAGCAACACGCCGCACAGCAGCGCCGCGATCGAGACCAGCAGGGCCCGGCGCGGCACGCCATTGCGGTCCACCACGGCAAAGGCGCGCGGCGCCTGGCCTTGCTGGGCCAGGTTGTAGAGCATGCGGCCCGTGCTGAAGATGCCGCCGTTGCACGACGACAGCGCGGCGGTCAGCACCACGAAGTTGACGATGCCGGCGGCGGTCTTGATGCCCAGGCGCTCAAAGGTCATGACGAAGGGGCTCCCCTGGGTGCCAATCTCGTTCCAGGGGTAGATGGCGAGGATCACGAACAGCGCGCCCACATAGAAGATCAGGATGCGCCAGAACACCGAGTTGATGGCGCCGGGGATCGATTTCTGCGGGTTCTTGGCTTCGCCGGCGGTCAGGCCGATCATCTCCACGCCGAGGTAGGCGAACATCACCATCTGCAGCGACATCAGCACGCCGGAAGCGCCGTTGGGCATGAAGCCGCCGTGCTGCCACAGGTTGGAAATGCCGACCGCCACGCCGCCGTTGCCGAAGCCGGCCACGATCATGCCGGTGCCGCCCACCAGCATCAGCACGATGGTGACGACCTTGATCATGGCGAACCAGAACTCGAATTCGCCATAGGCCTTGACCGTCATCAGGTTGATCGAGCCCATCGCCGCCAGCGCCGCAAGCGCCCAGATCCAGCGCGGCACGTCCGGGAACCAGATGCCCATGTAGATGGCAACGGCGGTGATTTCGGCGATGCAGGTCACCAGCCACAGGAACCAGTAGTTCCAGCCGGTCAGGTAGCCGGCGAGCGGCCCCATGTAGTCCTGCGCGTAGCGGCAAAACGAGCCTGCCACCGGGTTGTGCACGGCCATTTCGCCGAGCGCGCGCATGATCAGGAAGATCATGGCGCCGCCGATGATGTAGGCCAGCATGATGGCCGGGCCTGCCATCTTGATGGCGGTGGCCGAGCCCAGGAACAGGCCCACGCCAATGGCCGAGCCCAGCGCCATCAGCCGGATCTGGCGCTCACCCAGGCCGCGGTGCAACGCTTCCGCGTTTTCTTTCATCTTCTTGTCTCCGATCGGTAATTGTCCGGAAGCGCCCCTTTTGGGGGCGGCCCGGGTGCTCTTCCTGCTTCCGTGGCCACGCCGCGCAGATGATGCGCGACGAAGGCCGGTGCCGCAGGTTTGCAGGGAATGCCGGATGGGCATGTTCTACTGAAAATCTGGCTGCCAGCGCAATTGCGTGCCTTTAAATACAAAGGCAGGAAATCAGGCAGGCAGCCAGGTGCGGCATCATTGAACGGAAGTGGCGTGCAGGTTAAAGACAATCGATCAGCATTTGTTTGCGAAATATCGACATCTGGCAGTAATAGTTACTGCTAGGTTCCCGCGGCGATCGACGCTGCGCGCTAGCGCTGGCGCGATGCCGGCAAGGCGATGTCCGCCAGCCCGAGGCCAGCACGCCACGCGCCCGGCGGCATGCCGAAGCGCTGGGTGAAGCTGCGCGTAAAGGTGGTCTGGTCGGGAAAGCCGAGCGCCAGCGAGATATCCGCCAGCGGCTGGGCCCGGTCCGCCAGCAGGCGCGCGGCCTGGTCCAGCCGCAGGCGCGTCTGGTAACGATGCGGCGTATCGCCAAAGGCGTCGCAGAACAGGGTGTGGAAGCGCCGCACGCTCCAGCCGAACTGTGCCGCGAGCTGGTCGGCCCGCAGCGGCGCGTCCAGGTGCTGGCGCAGGTAGGCGTCTATTTCCGCCAGCGGAAAACGCGCTGGCTGGGCGCGGCCGCCCACGCCCAGCGCCTGCGCCAGGTCGGCGGCAAGGGTAGCGGCCAGTTGCCAGTGATGTTGCCGGTGCCGGGAGCTGGCTCCCTGAGGCAGCGCAGCCAGGCGCCGCACGCGCTCGCCCCAGCCGCCGGTGATTGGGAACGCCGTGGGCCGGTCGATCAGCGCGGCCGGCAACGCGAGCGAGCCCGGCGGCATGTCCAGTACCAGTTGCCGGTTGTCGGCCAGCCCCTGGAAGTCGTGACGCTCACCGGCGGGCACGATCAGCCCGCAGCAGGGATCGAGCCGGTGCAGGTGGCCGCCGATTTCCAGCTCGCAGGCACCATCCAGGCCGAACAGGACCTGATGATAGTCATGGCGATGCCACTCCGGCTCCGGCTGGTAGACGCGGGTCTCCACCAGCGGAGCCGGCCGGCTCGCCTGCGCTACCGCAACGGAATCGTCATCGCGCAGTGGCATGGCTGGTTCTTCGAGGGACTCCGGCACCCTGGCCGGTCTGGCACAGCCAGACCCCAACGCCGGCAACGAGCAGGCCCAGCAGTTGAAGGGGCCCGAGCTTGTCGCCAAACAACAGCCAGGCCTGCAATGCCGCCAGCGGCGGCGCCAGGAACATCAGCGACGCGGCGGTAGCAGCCTGCCCGCGCCGGACGATGCGCACCAGCAGATAGGTGCCCAGGCCCGACAGCACCAGCGTGGCCCAGGCCAGCGCCGCCCATAGCGCCACGCCCGGCTGCCAGTGCGACTCGCCCAGCATCCATGCCAGCGCGCCGGCTACCAGGGCGCCGCCCACGTTCTGCCAGGCCATGCTGGTGCGCAGGTCGGCAGCGGCAATCGAGGTTTTCTGCAGGATCGTGCCCATGGTGATGGAGAGGATGGAAATGATCGCCACCAGCACCACCCATGGCGAAACGGGGCTGGGCGCGCTGGCCAGGGTGGCGGGTGCCACCACCAATACTACGCCCAGGGAGCCCAGCGCAAGCCCGCCCCAGCCCTGCCGGGAAGGGAACTCTCCCAGCAGCGGGATCGCCAGCAGCGCGGTCAGCAGCGGTTGCAAGGCACCGAGCAAGGCCATGGCCGACGGCGCCAGGCCATGTGCAATCGCCCAGTAACCGCCTCCCAGGTAGCTTCCGTGCAAGAGCGCGCCCGCCAGCAAGTGCCGCGGGACTTCGCGCAGCGCCGGCCAGCGCGCTCCGCCGGCAACGGCCACGGCCGCGAACAGCACGGCCGCCAGGCAGAAGCGGGCCAGCAGGAACAGGCTGGGCTGGGCCACCGGCACGATGGCCCGGCCCACGATGAATCCGGTCGACCAGATCAGGACAAAGGCCAGGCTGGACAGCCAGGCGGCCGTGGCGGGGACGGTGAGGCGGGATGACGGCATGGTGTTTCAGCGCGCCGGCGGCGCGAGCGAGGGCGGCAACAATGGGCTGCAGCTTAGTCGCCCGATGCCGTGCCGTCTTGGCAAATCCGGCAATGCGCGGCCGGCGCGTGGCCGGATCGTCACGGCTTCGGTTTATAGTTTGGCGCTAGCCTCGACTGCCACGCCGCGTGCCGCGCAAGGCAGCCCGGAATTCGTCAACCTACAGCCTCACAATATCCATGTCCGAACCCCTTTTGGAACGCGTACTCCTCACCAACGATGACGGCATCGACGCCCCTGGCCTGGCCGTGCTTGAAGCCGTGGCGGCAACGCTGGCGCGCGAGGTCTGGGTGGTCGCGCCCGAGCATGACCAGAGCGGCACCTCGCACTCCCTGAGCCTGCACGCGCCGCTGCGCGTCAGCCAGCAAGGCGAGCGCCGCTTCGGCGTAAGCGGCACCCCGGGCGACTGCGTTGTCATGGCCGCCCGGCATCTGATGGCCGACGCCCCGCCCAGCCTGGTCCTGTCGGGCATCAACCGCGGCGCCAACCTCGGCCTCGAAACCGTGTTCTCAGGCACCGTCGGCGCCGCCATGACCGGCGTGTTGCTAGGCATCCCGGCGATAGCGCTGAGCCAGGCCTTCACCGATCGCAACGCAGTGCGCTGGGAGACGGCGCGCGCGCTGGCCCCCGGCGTGATCCGCCGCCTGCTTGGTGCCGGCTGGAACCAGCAGGCTTGCCTGAACGTCAACTTCCCCGATGTGGAGCCCGAGTCCGCCGGCCCGCTCACCGTCACCCGGCAGGGCGTGGGCCTCGTCAAGGATCTGGCCGTCAGGGCGCATGTCGACCCGCGCGGCATCCCATATCACTGGCTGCAGTTCTCGCGCGGCCCGCAGCCGGATACCGACGACAGCGAGGCGGTGGTGGTCGGCCGGGGCGCTATTTCGGTGACGCCGCTGCGCTTCGAGCGCACCGACGAGGAGGCGGCCGCGGAGCTGGCGGGGCGGCTTTGAAGTGACGATCAGCGAGCAGGAGGGTTTCGAACGCAAGGTGCTACTCCGCCGGCCAGATCCTGACTGATCGCGGCGCGCGCTTCAGGGTTCGTTCACCACTGGGTTGGACAGCACGCCAACGCCTTCGATATCGATTTCAATCCTGTCACCCGGCTTCATGAACACCGGCGGCGTACGCGGATAGCCCACGCCGGCCGGCGTGCCCATGGCGATCACGTCGCCCGGCTCCAGGGTCAGGCATTCGGTCAGCAGGGCGATGGTTTCCGCCACGTCCCAGATCATGTGCTTCGTGTTGGAGTCCTGCATGACCTGCCCGTTCAGGCGGGACTGGATGCGCAAGCCCGCGGCGCCTGCCGGCAGAGCATCCGGTGTGACGATCCAGGGCCCGAACGCCCCGGTAGCATCGAAGTTCTTGCCGATCGTCCATTGCGCGGTCTTGCGCTGGTAGTCGCGCACAGACGCATCGTTGAAGCATGCGTAGCCGGCCACGCAGTCCAGCGCGCCGGCACGGCTGGCATGCCGCACCCGCTTGCCAATGATCACCGCGAGCTCCGCCTCATAGTCGAGCTTGTCCGAACAGCGCGGGCGCTGGATCGGTGCCTGGGCCGCCAGCAGCGACGTTGCGCCCCGGAAGAAGAACGCTGGGTATTCCGGCTTGGCATTGCCGCCTTCCGCAGCGTGATCGTAGTAATTCAGGCCAAGGCAGACGATCTTGCCCGGCTTCGCCAGCGGGGTCAGCAACCGCACCTCGGACAGCGGCAGGCGCCTCGCGCCCGCGAGTGCCTCGGTCAGACGACTACGCGCCGTGTCGGAAAATCCAAACCACTCGCTCCAGTCCGCAGCCCCCGCCGCAGCCTCGACGATCTCCGTCCCTTCCACCACGCCGAGGCAGGTTTTCCCATCGAATTCGTATCTTGCCAGCCGCATCGCACACTCCGTCCAAGGTTGAAATATCGTAAAATATCGATATTTGTTCATATCGTAATAAATATCGATATTTAATGAGATTGGGGTTAACATCAGGCCGATTCGCATCAATCTGTGACAAAAATCGATAGAATTTGTCCTATGCGAGCCATGTCCCCACTACCTTCCGAGGCCGCCGTCAGCGATCCGGCAAAAACGCCGGCCGCCACGGTCGCCAGTTCGGTCTATGAACGCTTGCGCGATGACCTCCTGAACGGCGGTATCGAGCCCGGCGTGAAACTGCGCATCGAAGCCATCTGCGAGCGCTACGCCGCCGGCAACACGCCGGTGCGCGAAGCGCTGAGCCGGCTGGCGGCGGAAGGGCTGGTGGAACGCCACGACCAGCGCGGCTTCACCGCAGCTTCACTGAACCTCGACGAACTCGAAGCGCTCACCCGCACCCGTGCCGATATCGATGTGATGGCGCTGAAGGACGCGATGGCGCATCCCTCCACGCAGTGGGAAGAGCAGATCGTGCTTGCCCTGCATCGGCTCTCGCGGACACCGCGCTCGGCGCAGGACGACGCCTACGTGCCCAACCGGGAATGGGAGCGGCTACACCGCGAGTTCCATCGCAGCCTGATTGCGAATTGCCGCTCGCGCTGGCTCCGGCAGTTCAGCGAAGAACTAGCGGACCAGGCCTATCGGTACCGGCAATGCTCGATCCGCAATGCCTATGGCGTGCGGGATGTGCATGCGGAGCATGCGGCAGTGGCGCAGGCGGTGCTGGCGGGGGATGTGGAGCGTGCAGTGTCTTTGCTGACGCGGCACTATTGGCAGACTGCGGAGTTTATTCAGGCGGTTGCAGGGGGGGAGAAGGGGGCGGTTTAGGTTTGGGCGATTGATTCAGCGCAGGTCCGCTATCGCCACACTGCACCGGCAATGCTGCTCCCCGCTATCGGACTGCGCGCCGGAAGTCGCACGCTTTGGCCGGTGCGGCCAGATTGATGCCGGTCGATCGCGCCTGGAGCAGGAGTTCCTCCCGCCCGATCTGGTCGCCGCAGCGTTGGTCGCATGGCACGGCGGCCATTTGGATTGAGTTCCTACGGGACCCACTCAAGCCACAAACGGATTGCAAATCCGCAATCCCTCTTCAATCTCCATCCCGTCCTGCATATCCTCGGAGTACAGGACCTCGCAGCCTGACAACAGTGCCGCGGCAACAATCATCGCATCGTAGACGCTGAACCCGTAGCGTTCGGCAATCTTCCTGCCTTTTTCATGTGTTTCCAGTGTGAGGGGCTCAACGGGACACAGGGACTGGATCAGGCTCACAAGCTCGTTCACTTCTTGCCATGGCATGGCCAGCTTGCGGTGCGCTACGTTGGTGATTTCGTTCAATACCTGCACGCTGATCCTGCCCCCGGCCAGGACGATGGCTTCGGCGCGATCTGCCTTTGCCGCGTCGGTGGACAGCAGGTACAACAATACATTGCTATCGATGAACGCCTTACGAACGGTCATTGATATCGTCCCGGTCAAACTTGAAATCCGCCGGCAGGCGCCCGCGGAACCGCCTTAGTTTCGCCAGATAGTCGGCGCTGCCGAGTTTCTTCCGGACCTGGAATACCCGTTCGTCGGCGATCACGACTTCGATGTCATCGCCTTCGTGCAATTCCAGCGCGTCCACCACGGAGGCGGGCAGGCGGATAGCCAGGCTGTTTCCCCATTTACTGACTTGCATGATTTGATTCTGCTGCCCATGGCAGTCGGGAATGATATACATCGTGAAATGTATATCATTGCGCCAGAGTCAGCAAGAATGGCAGGTGATTGAGGCGTATCAGGCTCAGTTTGTCCTGTGCCTGGCGCCGCGCTGGCAGGCGCGTTTCGCGGCGTTCGACGCGGACTATCCTTTCCCGGATAGCCGCGTCGATGCAGGCCTGCGCCGTGGCTACTCGCTGACGGCAAGCTCGCCGCCGGCTAGCGCGGCCGGCTTGCCGGTGCCGCCCCGGGCGCGCCACGCGGAGTAGGTGACGCCGGCCAGCAGCAGGGCGGACAGCACGACGAAGACGCAGCTGATCGGGCGATGCACGAACACCATCATGTCGCCGCGCGACAGCAGCAGCGAGCGGCGGAAGTTCTCTTCCACCATCGGCCCGAGCACAAAGCCGAGCAGGATCGGCGCCACCGAGAACCCGAGCCACATCAGCAGCGCGCCGATCACGCCGAAGGCCAGCACTTCCCAGATCTCGAACAGGCTGTTCTGCGTGCTGAACACACCGACCACGATAAAGAACATGGCCGAGGGGAACAGGTAACGGTAGGGCACCTGCAGCAGCTTGACCCATATGCCGATCAGCGGGACGTTCAGCACGATCAGCAGCAGGTTGCCAATCCAGAAGCTGGCGATCAGGCCCCAGAAGATATCGGGGTGATCGCTGATCAACTGCGGTCCCGGAGCGATGCCCTGGATCATCAGCGCGCCAAGGATCAGCGCCATCACGGCGTCGCCTGGAATGCCGAGGCTCATGGTGGGGATGAAGTCGACCTGCGTCTTGGAGTGCGCGGAGGCTTCCGGCCCGGCGACGCCCGCGATCATGCCCGTGCCGAACTTCTCCGGCGTCTTGGAGATCTTGCGCTCCAGGGCATAGGCGACGAAGGTCGTGATGGTGGGGCCGGTCCCGGGCATGGCACCGAACACCGTGCCTACCGCGGTGCCCCGCACCATCGGCCAGAAGGCTGTCTTGAGCTCGGCCAGGCTGGGCCGCATGTCGCGGATGCGCAGCTTGGCCTTGCTGGCGATCACGCTCATCCGGTTGACGTTGAGCAGGAAGTCCGCCACGCCGAACAGGCCCATGGCGATGGCGACCAGTTCCAGCCCGTCGCTAAGCTCCGGGATGTTCATCGCCAGGCGGAAGGTGCCGCTGTTCACGTCGGTGCCGACACAGCCGCAGATCAGGCCGAACAGCGTCATCGCCACGCCTTTCAACGGCGAGCCGCGCGACATGGTGGAGCCTGCCAGCAAGCCCAGCAGCATGATCGAGAAGATCTCGGTCGGGCCAAACTTGAACGAGATCTCGGTGAGCAGCGGCGAGGCGAAGATCATCACGATGATGCCCACCGACGCGGCGAAGAATGAGCAGATCATGGTGATGCCCAGCGCCGTGCCGCCCTTGCCGGCGCGCGTCATCGGATAGCCGTCCAGGAAGGTGACCGCGTGCGGCGGGTGAGAGGGCAGGTTGAGCAGGATCGCGCCGATGGCGCCGCCATATTGCGAGCCATAGAAGATCCCCGCCAGCATCAGGATGGCAGGCACCGGGTGCATGGCATAGGTCAGCGGCAGCAGGATGGAAATGGCCGACAGCGCGCCCATGCCGGGCAGCACGCCAATCAGGTTGCCCATCAGCACGCCGAAGAAGGACCACATCAGGTTGGAGCCCTGGAAGGCAACGCCAAAGCCGAACCAGAGATCATGCAGAGCGTTCGCGGTCATGATGTTCAGACCCCCCAGGCAAACAGCGGCAGCTGCAATTGCAGCGCCCACCAGAACACGACCGTGGCGATGACGCACATCGCCAGCGCCAGGATGGCGGCCTGCTTCACGGTATTGCTCCGGTCGCCCAGCGCCGAGATAAACACGATGGCGAAGGTGGCGGGTATCAGGCCGCCGTATTCACCTAGCAGCAGGAAGGCGAGCACGCCCAGGATGATGCAGGCGCATCCGCGCAGATCCGGCAGGCCGGCGCCATGCCCGTGCCCGGATGCCTGGGCTTGCGCCGGTGGCTCCTTGCGCGCCGAGATGGCGATGATCACGCCGACGATCGCCAGCAGCGCGCCCACCGCTGCCGGGAAGAAGCCGGGCCCCATGTGGCTCAGGGTGCCGGTGTGGTATTGCAGCCCGGCCACCAGCGTGGCAAGCCCGATCAGCGTCATCAGCCCGCCGCCGTAGTAGTCCTTCTTGAAACGCGAGGGGGTGTTCATTGCAGATCCCCTCTGGTCCGGCTGCCCGAACGGCAGCGCGCGTTGGTGTGTTGATACATGAGGTAATTCCTCCGTCTCCTGTTTTTACGCCCTTGCCTTGCCGCGACTTCATCGCGGGCGTGAGCGGGTGTCGAGACTGTAGGAACGGCATCTTCCAAACGGCTTTCCGACGGCTTGCAAACGGCTTTCGGGGCAGCAATGTTGAAGAGATTTTCTCGTGGATAGGCGTAATCCCTAGCGCTGAAAATCAACGGGGCAGGGAACTTCGGCATCGAATCCGACGCCATGGCGCAGCCAGGTGGTGGTCTGCTCACGCGCGGTCCGCTCCCGGCGAGATTCCGTTTACATCACGTTGTGCTATATCCTGCGGACGGCTGGATGCCACGGCAGCCGCGGGCCGCACCTGGATGACCGTAATTGCAGTCATTCAGACATGTAGATTCACACCGACATCAAGCTTTCACATTTGGGGCAGACAATGCGGTCTGCCGCCACGGGTGCGGTTCATGGCGTCTATCGCATGGTTGCCCGCGGCCGGCGGAAGACTGCCTCATCCATCCCATAAGACAGAGAAAATCAGTGAAGAAAGCTCTCCTTGCAATGACTGCCGCGGCCGCTGCCGCAGCCTCCGGCGCAGCGTTCGCCCAAACCTCCTCGTCCAGCGTCACGCTGTACGGCATTGCCGACGTCGGCATCGAAGTCATCAACCACATGCCGGCCACTGGCTCCGCGGGTGGCACCGTTACCCGCATGAACTCCGGCAACCTGTCGGGCTCGCGCTGGGGCCTGCGCGGCAGCGAAGACCTGGGCGGTGGCCTGAAGGGTATCTTCGTGCTGGAAAGCGGCTTCGATATCGATACCGGTGCCTCTGGCCAGGGCAACCGCCTGTTCGGCCGCCAGTCGTACGTGGGCCTGCAGGGCGATTTCGGCGCCGTTACGCTGGGTCGCCAGCAAAACGCGCTGCACGACCTGTTCGGTGCCTATGATCCGATGGCCGTCGGCCCGCGCTACTCGCTCAACAGCGTCGACTCGCTGTTCAACGGCCGCGCCGACAACGCCTTCAAGTACACGGGCAAGTTCGGCGGCCTGACGGCTACCGGCTTCTACAGCACCGGGCGCGATGCCACGGTGACCAACGGCAGCGAAGTGCCGGGCGAAAGCAAGGTGGGCCGCAACTACGGCGCGGGCCTGGCCTACGCCGTTGGCAGCTTCTCGGTCGGCGCGGCGTATGACCAGTTCCAGGGCTCGTCGGTGGCACTGAAGGATCGCAGCGCCAAGCGCGCGGCCATCGGCGCATCCTATGCCTTCGGCGATGCCAAGGTGTTTGCGGGCTACCGCTGGCTGCGTGACGACGGCACGGCAAGCGCCACGGCCACTGTCACCCGCAGCAATGTGTACTGGGCAGGCGCGCAGTACAAGTTCACGCCTGCGTTCCAGCTGACCGGCGCGGCGTATTACACCGACCTGAAGAACAGCGGCGCGGATTCGTGGATGTACGTGCTGTCGGGCGACTACTCCCTGTCCAAGCGCACCGATGCCTACGTGAACATCGGCTACGTGAAGAACAAGTCGGGCTCCACCCTGGGCCTGAACGGTAGCGGCACGGCTCTGCCGGGCGCGAACCAGACCGGCGCCACCGTCGGCGTGCGTCACCGCTTCTAAGCGGTAACAAGCGGTAACCGAGCAGCACCTGGGCGGCATCCTTCGCATGGAGGATGCCGCCAACAATCATATCGACCTTGCTTTTGCGCGAGGATCGCTTGGCCGGTCAGATCGACCGGCCTTTTTTCTCTTCTGCGCCGCACCGCGTGAAGTGGGTGAGGGTGCCGTCGCCATAGACGCGCTCCACTTTTGACACCACGACGTGATAGCCGTCATACCATTTGCGGTACTGGCGCTTGGCGTCGAGGTGGCGTGGATGGGTAGCGAAGGCCCGCAGGGCTTCCTGATCCCGCCAGTAGTAACTGGCGTTGGACAGCTTGCCGTCGGGCGAGCGCCAGGATTCGGCCCCCAGGAAGCCGGCAATGCCGGCCGCCACGTCGTCGATGACCGCGCTCAGTCGCTGGAACTCTTCGTCGATCTCGCCGGGCTTGTAGATAAAGGCTGCGATGTACATCTCATGTGGTCTTTCGTGTCGTCTTTTATGGATCTGGATGGAAGCGCCCGCCATGTGCGCCGGCTAGGACGCCCTTGGCATTGCAATCAGCCTTAGCGCCAGCAGCACCAGCACCACGGCAAGCCCGTATTTCTGGACGACAGCGGCACGCGGGTTGCGGCTGAGGAACCGCCGTGCCGATCCGCCAGCCGCGCCCAGCAGGCCGTGGAAGACGGTGCTGATCGCCGTCAGCACGCAGCCCAGGACAATCAACTGCCGGGCCACGTTGCCCTTGCCCGGGTCCACGAACTGCGGCAGGAAGACCATGAAGAACAGCAGCGCTTTCGGGTTCAGCAAGCTATTGAGCGTGGAGCGGAAAAACACCGATTTCAGCGAGGTCTGCTGGGTCACCGCGCCCAGCGGCAGCAGCGGGCGGCGCAGCGCCTTGCCGGCCATCCACAGCAGGTACAGGGCACCCGCATACCGGATCAGGTCAAACGCCGGGGGCCAGGCGGCAATCACGGCGGTGATGCCGGTTGCCGTCAGCACGGTCAGCACAAGGTCCGCCGCGGCAATGCCGAGCGCGGCCGCCGCGCCGCCGCCGAGGCCGTAGGTGACACCGTGCGCCATGACGAAGGCCATGTTTGGCCCGGGTGACAGCAGCAGCACCATCACGGCCGCGGCGAACACCGACAGGGTTGCGAATTCAATCATGCCTGCCTTCCCCTTTGCGTAGTCGAGGCTGGTAGCGTAATCTTTGTGTCTGATACAAACAAAAAATTGTTCTAGATACAACGACGGAGCGCAGACCCAGGCATGATCACGGCCCGCTACAAGACCATCATGGACGAGATCGCGGGCCGCATCCGCGCAGGGGCGCTGCCGCCAGGCACGCAATTGCCGACCGTTCGCGCCCTGATGAAGCAGCATGGCATCGCCCTGGCCACCGCGTCGCGCATCTACAAGGAGCTGGAATCGATCGGGCTCGTCGTCGGCGAGACCGGCCGGGGCACCTTTGTGCGCGACACCTCGCTGCCGCGCGGCCTTGGCATGGAGCAGCACCCCGCGCGCTTCGGCGCGGTCGATCTCACCTTCAACTATCCGTCCTTGCCCGGCCAGGTCGACATGCTGCGCGATGGCCTGCGCACCATTGCGGCCTCGGGGGACCTCGACGCGCTGCTGCATTCGGCGCCCCAGGGCGGGCGGGCGCACGAGCGGCAGACCGCGGCCAGGCACCTGCGCAACCGGGGCATCCGGGTGGGCGGCGAGCAGGTGCTCATCGTCAATGGCGCGCAGCAGGGCCTCGCCGTGACGGTAATGGGCCTGCTCAAGCCGGGCGATGTCCTGGCCGTGGATGCGCTGACCTATCCCGGCATGAAGCGGCTTGCGCAGGCGCACCGCCTCGACCTGGAGGCGGTGCCGCACACGGTAGAAGGCATGGACCTGGAGCGGCTGGCGGCGCTATGCAAGCGGCGTCCGGTGCGTGCCGTCTACGCCATGCCGACGATGCACAATCCACTCGGCACGGTGATGGCGCACGCCTGCCGGGCCCGGCTCGCCGAGCTTGCCATGAAGCACGGTTTCCTGGTCATCGAGGATGGCGCCTATGCTTTCCTCGCCGAGCCAGCGCCCAAGCCGGTCTTTACCTACGCGCCCGAGCACACGGTTTATGTCTCGGGGCTGTCCAAGAGCGTCGCGTCGGGCTTGCGCGTGGGCTTTGTCGCCGCGCCCCTTGCGCTGGTGCCCGCGCTGGAGAGCGCGATCCGCGTCTCGACCTGGAATACACCAACGCTGACCGTGGCGCTGGGGTGCCACTGGATCGAGGCCGGGCTGGTCGACGAACTCGAGGATCGAAAGCGCAAGGATGCGCGGCTGCGGCAAAGCCTGGCGCGCCGCGTGCTGCGCGGTTGCGATTTCGAGGCGCATCGCTCTTCCTACTATCTCTGGCTGACCTTGCCGGAGGAACTGCGCGCGGACCGCGTCGCCGCCGGCCTGGAGCGGGAGGGCGTTCTGGTCACGACGGCCCAGCCGTTTGCCGCCACGCCAAGCGTGCCGCATGCGCTGCGCCTGGCGATTGGCTCCATTTCGCATGAAGCGCTGGAGGACGCGCTGGTGAAAGTGCGCCGGGCGGTGCTCGGCTAGCGGGCTTCGCACTCTGGCTTCACACTCATTCGATGACGTCGCCTACCCATACGCGGTCGAAGCTTGCCGCCGCCTCGTGCTGGATCTTGCGTACCGTTTCCGCATCCGGGGCTTCGTATTCGCAGACCATGCGCTTGCGGTCGGCCGCGATCAGGCTGCGCTTCCAGGTGACGTTGTAGAGGGCGAGGCAGGGGCGCTCGCGGTCGGCGACGATCTTCATGTCGTCATCCGATTGCGGGGTGGCAAAGCTGCGTTCAACGACGATGTGTGACATGGCGGGCCTCCTTCGGGGCGGTGGGGACTGCAATCTCGGGGAAGTGCATGAAGGCAAGCCTAGTGCCCCGGCGTTGGCGTAAGCGTTGGAATCCCGCGGCATGCCAGCTCGGCGCGGTCCAGCGCCGCCGCCGCCCGCGCGCTGGATCGCTGCCCGGCTACCAGCCAGCGCAGCTCCGCTAGCAGCTCGGCCGCGCGGGGCGCATCGCCGGCGCAGGCGGCGGCCTGCACGAGGCATGAAGCCGCCACTGTCATTTCCGTCAGGCGGCGCACGGCCCGCGCCGCTTCAAGCGCCTCGCTGGCGCAAGCGCTTGCCGCGTGACTGTGGCGCTGGTCGAGCGCCATCGCCGCGGTGGCGTTGAGCGCGTAGGCGAGGTGCGCCTTGTCGTCCAGGCTGCGCATGGCCGCTTGTGCCGCCGCCAGTTCGGCTTGCGCGGCGGGCTGCCCGAGCCGGAGCCTGGCCAGCGCGCCCAGGGCGTTGGCAAACGGCGCGCCGGTTTCGCCTGCTCCGCTTGTTCCACCTGTTCCACCCATGCCGCCCATGCGCCGCGCAGCCTGCTCGATGTCCGCGCTGTGCGCGACGACTTCATCGAACCGCCCAAGCTCGAACGCAATCGTTGCCAGCCAGACCAGGCATTCGTACTCTCGCCAGTGATCCTGCCGCTGCCGGGCGACCGCGACCGCGCGTGCGACATGCCCGTGGCCGGCCGCCAGGTCGCCGTCGACACGGGCCAGCAAGCCATGGCCCCACTTCAGCTCGATCACCTTGAGGTCGAGTGATTCGGCAAGGGTGTCGGCCTCGGCGATCATGGAGCGCGCCCGGGGCAGGTCGGCCTCCACCTCCAGCAGGCAGCGGGCGGTATTGGCGAGTTGCTGGCAGCGCGTGGTGGCATCGGCCTTGCGCGTCATGCGCTCGGCTTCCAGTATGGCGCGGCGCGCGGCCTCGGTGTCGTTGCCCTGCTGGTGCAGCCACGACAGCATGTGCAGGCCGGTGGCGGCTTGCTCGTGCAGCGAGAGGTCTTGCGCGGCGCTGATCGCATTCTCCAGCGCATCGATCAGCGCGGGCAATTGCCGGGCGCCGGCGCTGGTTGCCGCAACCGCGCGCAGCTTGAGCAAGCCAATGGCCAGCCGCGCGCGCTCGGCGCCGTGCGGCAACCGCTCCAGCTGCGCCAGGCCGCGCTCGGCGACCGTGGCGGCTTCGCCGTTGGCGTAGACGCGCAGGCAATGCTCACCGGCGGACAGGCAGGCTAGCGCGGTCATCGGCGCGTCGTCGGCGAGGCTTGCGTGGTGCACCAGTTCGCCATATAGCCTGGGGTCGTCCGTGCACGCCGCCAGCAGTTGCTGCGCGATCAGGCGGTGCAGCATGCGGCGCCGGGGCGGGGACATGGCGCGATAGGCGGCCTGGCGCACCACGTCATGGCTGAAGTCGAAGTGGCCCTCGCCGGTCGGCTTGAGCAATCCGCGCCGCTCCAGCTGTCCGAGCGTCGTCAGCAATGGCGCTAGGGGCATGCCCGAGACTTCGGCCAGCCACTGTGGCTGCAGCTCGCGGCCCATCGCCGAGGCTCGGATCAGCAGCTCGCGCGATCCGGGTTCCAGCGCGTCCAGGCGCTCCGAGATCAGGGCGTCAAGCGTGCGGTGCGGGCCGGCGTCGCCGCTCGCCCGGTCGCGGGCGCTTGCCAGCTCAAGCACGAACAGCGGGTTGCCGCCGCTGTCGCGCGCAACGGCCTGGGGATCCATCGCGGCAAGCGCGGGGCCGAGCAGGGCCGCGACCTCGGGCACGTCCAGCGGCGCCAGGGGAAGCCGCAGCAGGCGGCCTTCGCGCGCGAGCGAGTGCAGCAGGCCCTTGGCCCATGGGTTGTCGTCGATCTCGCCTGCCCGCGCGGCGCCGGCGAACAGCATCCGCGAGGCTGGCTCCAGCGTGCGGCATAGGAAGTGGAGCAGGGCGGCGGAGCCTTCATCCAGCCATTGGAGGTCGTCCAGCGCGAGTGCCAGTGGCTGGCTTGCGGCAAGGCCACGCAGCAGGTTGGCGGCAGCGCCGAAGAGTTGCTCGCGGCTGCCATCGCGGTGCGCATCCGTCAGGCCGCCGCCCGCGAGCAGTGGCGCCGCATCCGCCGGCACCGCGTCGGTCGCGATGCCGCGCAGCGTGTCGAGCCAGAGGCCGTACGGCCGCACCATCTCGGCTTCGTAGCAGCGTCCCCGCAGCACCTGGAAGCCGGATGCGCTGGCCCGCTCGGCGAACTGGTCGAGCAGCCTGGTCTTGCCGATGCCGGGCTCGCCGAGCAAGAGCAGCAGCGAGCCGCTCTCGTTGCCGCCGCCAACCAGCCGGTCGATGGCGGCGCGCTCGGCAAGGCGTCCTACCAATGGCCGGCTCAGCGGTGCGGGCTGGCCGCTGGTGTCAGGCGGCGCCATGGCCGCCCCGACGCCAGGCGCCTGCGGTTCGATGGCCGCGCCCATGGCCTGCATATCCCGGCGCGCGCGGTGGATCGCCGTGTCCAGCGGGCCGCCGGGCGGGGTGGAAAGCTCGCGGCGCAGCATGTCTCGCGCGTAGGCATAGTGCTGCTCGGCGTCCGGGTAGCGCCCGGCTGCCGCCAGCAACGTGACCAGCATGGCATGCGCGGACTCGGCTAGCGGGTCCGCGGCGACCATGTCCCGGCCGTAGGGCAGCGCCAGCGCAGGCGTGGCTTCCAGCCGCACCACCAGCGCCGCTAGCACCGCGCGGCGCAGCGCGTCGTACCGTTCGCGTTCGGCCGTGCACCAGTGATAGAAGCGGTAGCAGCGGGCCAGGTCCAGCCCGGCGAGGAACTCGCCCTGGAGCAGGCCGGCAGCCTCTTCCAGCGCGCCGAGCGAGGCGCCCTCAAGGCCGGGCGGGAGCAGGGCCTGGATGCGGGCGATGTCCACCCAGGCCCCCTCGGCGGCAAAGACCACCCGCTCCCGATCCGCGACCAGCCGTGTCGCGATGGCGTCGTCCAGCAGGGGGCGCAGCTTGGTGAGGCTCCAGCGCAACGCCGCGCGCGGGTCGTCGGGGCCATCCCAGAGCAGGTCGCAGAGCGCTTGCCGCGATTGCGCGGCGTGGGTGCACACCAGGTAGCCCAGCAGCGCGCGGGTGCGCCTTGAGGCTGGCAGCGGCAGCGGCTCGCCGTTACGGGTCACGCATAGGTCACCCAGCAGGCGGATTCCAAGTTGGCCAATGGCTGCCACGCTTTCTCCAACCGTGATTCCAACGATGCCAGTCGATAGTGGAACTGGTGGGGCGACGCCGCGGCGGGACCCCTCAAAAAGGTAGCACACGGGTGTTGCCGGGGCCAGGCGCTACTTGCCGTGCGGCATTCCGGTGCGGATCCCGGTATCCAACGTTCAAGGAGCCACATCATGTTGATAGCCAGATGGCAGATCGATGCCCGTTTCGGGCACAAGCAAGAAGTCATCGAACGCCTGCAGGCGTGGGCGCGCGAGATTGCCCCGCAAGTCGGCCTCGTCACCGGGCGCCTGCTGACCGGGTCGATCGGCGCGTTGGAGGCGACGGTGGTCCACGACTGGGAAGTGAACAATCTCGGCGAACTGGATAGCGCCTGGGCCCGGCTCGCAGCGATTCCGGCCCACGCGCAATGGGGCAAGGAGCTGGAACCGTTCGTGGTCTCCGGCACCGCCCGCTGGGAAATCTACCGCGTGGTCTGAGGCCGCATCGCATGCAGCAAGAGATTCTTTCCATCCAGGGAGCCCGCCATGGCAATCGACGACAGCAAACTGAACGCATTCATGGGCAACTTCGTACACGACCTCGGCGCGGTGATGCATGCCGCGACGATCGTGGTGGGCGACAAGCTCGGCCTCTATAAGGCGCTCGCCGGCAAAACGCTGTCGGCCGAGGCACTGGCAAGCGACACCGGCACCGACGCGCGCTACGTGCGCGAATGGCTGTCGGCCCAGGCGGCCAGCGGCTATGTGGAATACGACCCGGCCACCGACCAGTTCCACCTCAGCGAGGAGCAAGCCTTTGCCCTCACCGTGGAAGGCGGCCCGGCATTTATCCCTGGCGCCTTCGAGATCGCCGTGGCGCAGTTCAAGGCCATCCCGAAAATTGTCGAGGCCTTCCGCTCCGGGCAAGGCGTGGGATGGCACGAGCACGACGCGGCACTGTTCCATGGCACCGAGCGCTTCTTCCGGCCCGGCTACGCGGCCCATCTGGTGAACGACTGGATCCCCGCGCTGGACGGCGTGCAGGCACGCCTGGAAGCCGGCGCCAGCGTGGCCGACATTGGTTGCGGGCACGGCGCGTCGACCATCATCATGGCGCAGGCCTTCCCGGACTCCACCTTCCACGGCTTCGACTATCACGAGCCGTCCATCCGCTACGCCACCGAGGCAGCGCAGCGCGCCGGGGTCGCAGACCGGGTGCGCTTCGAAGTGGCGAGCGCAAAGACGTTTTCGGGTGGGGACTACGACCTGGCCGCCATGTTCGACTGCCTGCACGACATGGGCGACCCGGTCGGCGCGTCGCACCACGTGTGGAACAGCCTGAAGCCGGACGGCACGTGGATGATCGTAGAGCCCTTCGCGCAGGATCGGCTGGAGCAGAACCTCAACCCGGTGGGGCGGATCTTCTATTCGGCCTCGACCTTCATCTGCACGCCGGCGTCCCGCGCGCAGGAGGGCGCGATGTGCCTGGGCGCGCAGGCTGGCGAGCACCGCATCCGGGACGTGGTGACGCGCGGCGGCTTCAGGCGCTTTCGCCGCGCCACGGAAACGCCGTTCAACCTGATCTACGAGGCGCGCCCTTAGCCAGGGTTGGGGGCATGGCGAGAAGTGATGCCGGATCCGCACGCTTGTCGCCACGCGGGCCGGCGCGCCTGCGTAATTGTTCCCATTGTCGGCCCGCGGGCTTTCCATTAGGCTTTGCAACCACCTTCGAGGCCTCCGGCGTGTTCTCCGCATGTCCCCGCATGTTCCCCGTACACCGCCGGCTACTGGAGATGTCCTGATGCCCGCAGCGCAGCACCTGCAGCAGACGCCGGCGCGGTTGACCACCGTGACCTTCGACCAATGGCGCGAAGCCATCGATACCAGTTTCCTGCCGCTCGATTATTCGCGCCAGACGCGCGGGGGCTTTCATTGCCATGTCAGCTATGCGCGTTTCGGCGCCAGCGCGGTGGCGGACATGGATGTCGACGCGCACCGGGTGGCGCGCGAGGCCCGGCACGTGGCCGCATCCGACGCGGGCTACTTCAAGATCTTCTGGCAACTCAGCGGGCAGAGCCGCGTGGCGCAGCGCGGCAACGAGGCCTCGCTGGAGCCAGGCATGTGGTCGATCTACGATACCGCGCAGCCCTATAGCATCGAGATGGCGGACCGCTGCCGGGTGCTGGTGCTGCTGGTGCCGCAGGAACGTGCCTTCGGCTGGCGACAGGCGGCGACCAGCCTGGGCGGCCGGGCGCTGCGCGGGGAGGGCGCGGCGCGCATCGCATTGTCGGCGCTGGGCGCCATGCTGCACGACACCTGCGCGGGGCACCTGCTGGATCATCAGGGCCAGATCGTGCTGCAGGACTCCGTGGTCTCGTTGATGGAGACGGCGCTGCAAGGCGCCCACACGCCGCCGCCGGCGGCCCTTGGCGATGGCGCGGACGCTGCCGTGGCGCGGCATCTTGGCGAAGCGCGCATGCGCCGGCTTGCCGAGTTCATCGATGCGCAACTGCACGATCCGGAGCTGTCGGCACAACGCCTCGCGGCGGTGTTGAACGTCTCGCGTCGCACTTTATATAACCTGTTTCGCGAGTCTGGCCAGACGCCGCATGCCTATATCCTGTCGCGCCGGTTGCGTCAGGCGGCGTTGCGGTTGTCGGGCAGCGGCGATGCCGGGCGCAGCATTACCGAGATTGCGTTTGCGCTGGGGTTTGCCGATGCGGCGCATTTCAGTCGGGTTTTTCATGAGCGGTTTGGGATGAGTCCTTCGCAGTGGCGGCAGCAGAATGCCGGGGGCGGGTGTATTGCTTTGCGGCATTAGATGGGGGGGATGGGGGGGTAGCTGTGACTGCAACTGCAACTGCAAAATCAGCTTCAACTGCTTAACGTCAAAATCAACTGCAGTTTCACCACCCCTGCGGGGCGGCGACCTACTTTTTTGTCTTGCCAAAAAAGTAGGCAAAAAAGGCGCGCCGGATGGGGCGACACCC
>NZ_BAAILO010000091.1:0-25706 GCF_054589115.1 Cupriavidus sp. 8B
GCTCGACCAGGTCATCACCACGCTGCAGAACGACAAGGACCGCAAGGCCCTGGTCGACCAGTTGCAGACGCTGCGCAAGGGCATTGGCGCGGCCAGTGCCGCGTCGGCGCCACAGCCCGGCCTGCTCGGGGCGCTGGCCGAGGCGGTCGACCATCTCGATGCGTCGCTCGGCAAGGACAAGGGGCCGTGGCATTACTGGCGCTGGCGCATCGGTTTCGCGCGCGAGGAATGGCTGGCCGCGCTGACCATCAACGGGGCGCGCTCGCCATGGCAATCGGCACGGGAGTTCGCCACCGTGCTCGCGGCCTGGTTCTTCGCCGGATGGCTGCTGCGGGAGGCGGTGCGAAGGGTACGCAACCGGCGCCTGCGGCCAGCGATACGCCACGAGTTGCCGGCGGTGCCGTCCTGGATGGACGTCGGGCTGTACATGCTGCGCAGGGTGGCGCCGTGGGTGGTGGCCTTCGCCCTGGCGATGCTGCTCTCCAACGGTGTGTTCGGGCGCTCGCCCGCCAGCGTAGCCGGCATGGTGATTGCCTATTCGGTGGTCGCCGGCGCCGTGATGGGCGCGGTGTGCCAGGTCATCTTCGCGCTGTTCACCTCGGCCCACCGCGCACACGCGGTGCGCGACATGCTGCTGCACTCCCGCAGGCTGCTGTTCGCCACCGGCGTGCTGGCGGCGCTGGGTGACGTCACGACCGATGCGCGCGTGATCGCCTCGCTCGGCACCAACCTGTCAGCGCTGGTGTCAACCGGGGCCAACATCGCCGCGGCGCTGCTGATCGGCGCCTTCACGCTGCGCTTTCGCCGGCAGATCGGCCAGATCATCAGCAACCGGCCGCTGGCTTATCGCCAGGGGCACCCCGCTCTCATGGACCTGTTGCGCCTGGTGGGCGCGAGCTGGCACCTGCCGGTGCTGGCGGTGGTGGTGGTCTCGGTGGCCGGCACGGTGCTGGCCACCGGCTACGCGGACATCTTTCTGCGGCGCACCGTAGGCTCGGTGGCGCTGTTCGTCGCCGCGCTGATGCTGACGCTGGTGACCGGGCGCTCGCCCAAGTCCGCGCACCGCGCACCGCGCTTTCGCGACCGCCAGCGCTCGGCCTACCTGTCGCGCTTCGGCCGCTTCGCGGTGGCGCTGGTGCGGGTAGTGATCTGGTTTGCCTATTTCGAGCTGGCCAGCCGCATCTGGGGCGCCTCGCTGTTCTCGGTCATGGAATCCACCGCAGTCGGCAAGCGCATCGGCGAGGCCGTGTTCAGCGTGACCAGCACCGTGCTGCTGTCGTGGCTGCTGTGGCTGCTGATCGATACGGCCATCACCCAGACGCTGACGCCCGCGCACGGCCGCGGGCAGGAGCCCAGCCTGCGCGCCAGGACCATCCTGCCGCTGGTGCGCAATGCGTTGTTCGTCGCGCTGCTGGTCATCACGCTGATCGTGGTGCTGGCCAACCTCGGCGTCAACGTGACGCCGCTGCTGGCCGGCGCCGGCGTGGTCGGCCTGGCCATCGGCTTTGGCGCACAAAGCCTGGTGCAGGACCTGATCACCGGCCTGTTCATCGTGGTGGAGGATTCGATCGCCATCGGCGACTCGGTGGAACTGCCCGACCATATCGGCACGGTGGAGGCCATGACCATCCGCACCGTCAAGCTGCGCGACGGCAAGGGCGCGCTGCATATACTGCCCTACAGCCAGATCAAGGCCATCAAGAACATGTCGCGCGGCTACGCCGTTGCCGTGTTCAATATCGGCGTGGCATATGGCAGCGATCTCGACCAGGCCATCGAGCTGATCCGCGAGACCGGCGCCGAGGTGGCGCGCGATTTCCGCTACGCGCGCAACCTGCTGTCCGGACTCGACATCCTGGGCCTCGATCGCTTCGACCCCAACGGCTCGGTGGTGCTGGCCCAGTTCAGGACCCGCCCCCTGACCCAGGCGGAAATCACGCGCGCCTTCAACGTGCGGCTCAAGCGCAAGTTCGACCAGCATGGCATCAGCATGGCCACGCAGCGGGTGACGGTGCAGGTCGAGGGTGGCTTGGGGGTCACACCGGCCCAGGCCACGGAGGCCACGCAGGCCGCTGAACTGGAAGCCGCGGCCGGGGGCGCTGCCGCGCTTTCAAAGGGTGCGCCCGGGCCTGGCTGAGCCGGCTGAGTCAGCATGCGGCTGGCTCGCAAATCGCACGCAGAAATGGGTACGCTTTGCGCGGCCGTGCCCGGCTTCGCGGGCATTTCAGCGCTGAAATAATTTTTAATAATCGCCCAGGGGACATTCCGCGTTTGCGAAGTTATGCTCGCATCCGCATAATGCCGCCACACGGTAACGCGCAGCGCTGACGTACCCGGCATACCGGGTGCCTGACCCCGTCGGTGGCATCTGCCACATCGGAGCCGGCCAGAGCGAGCCAGCCGTACCGCTACCAGCGGGCCAATAAAAAAGAGAAAGCAGGATTGGGCGAGAGCCACCGGGGAAAACACTATGGGCGAACATCCGTCGGCGGATGAAGACTTCCATCGTCTGATCGATTCGATCTACGAGTCGGCGCTTGACGTCACTGCCATGCCAGCCGCGCTGGACCTCTTCTCCAGCTATACCGACACCGACAGCCCGCATTACCTGGTTTGGGACAAGCTGTCGGGCCAGGCGCGCCTCGGCGTCACCCCGCATGGCTGCTTCTCGGCGCAAGGCACCTACGTGCCCGAAGGCCTGCATGCGCTTGCAAGCCTGCCCAAGCGCGCGCTCGCGGGCGATCACCCCGGCGACCAGCAGGAGGGCGCGCCCTGGCGCGCGCCGGCGCATGGCGCCGACCTGGAGCATGGCATCCGCCTGCTGGATACCGCCGAGGTCTGCGTGCTGATGGGCGGCACGGACCGGGGCGGCCGGCTGGACACCAGTTCCGACGGGACGCAGGGCTTGAGCCACCGCAGCAAGCGGCTCGCGCGCGTGCTGCCGCACTGGGCCCGCGCCGCGCGCATGCAGCAGCGCAACTTCGAGCTGAGCGGCCTGGCAGCCCTTGGCCTGGCCGGGCTGGATACGCTCGACTTCGGCGTGATGGTGCTGCAGGCCGATATGCGCGTGCGCTACGCCAATATCTGGGCCGAGGCGCTGGTGCAGGCCGACAGCCAGCTCGCGCTGGAAAACGGCGTGTTCAAGGCCCACGACCAGACCCTGCATGCCACCCTGCACAAGCTGCTCGACCGCGCCATGCAATCCCGTGGTGGCGAGGCGGCGGCAGGCTCGTGGATGCACATTACGTCGGGCGGCCAGCCGGTGCCCATCATCGTGCTGCCGCTGGTCGCGCGCCAGCCCGTGGAAGGCCCGTGGCAACTGCCGTTCGCGATGGTGCTGATGGGCAATTCGGAATCGCGCTCGGTGCTCGACAGCTCGGTGCTCACGTCGCTGTTCGGCCTGTCGCGCAAGGAAAGCCTGGTCGCCATCCGCCTTGCCGCCGGCGAAACCCTTGCCGAGATCGCCGATCACGAATTCGTCTCGCCGCACACGGTGCGCGTGCATATCCGCGACATCCTGCGCAAGACCGGCACCCATCGCCAGAGCGAGCTGGTTCGCCTGCTGCACTTGCTGCCGGGCGTGGCGCTGGAGCGCGCCGGCACGGCGCGTGGCGGCCACACGCCCGCCTGATCCGGCAGCCTAGGCAACCACGGCGCGGGCCACCTCCAGCAAACGCTGCACCTGCCGGTCATCGCTATCGGTGGACGTGGCCAGCGCGATGCCGATGCGCGCCGCCGGCCGCGGGCTGGTCAGCCGCAGGAAACACACGCGCCGGTTGATATAGCGCGCCGCCACGCTGGGCACCAGCGCCACGCCCAGGCCGCTTTCCACCAGGCTGACAATGGTCTGCACCTGCACCGCTTCTTGCGTCACTCGCGGCACGAACCCGGCTTGCTGGCACAGCAGCATGGCGACGGCCTGCAGGTTGGGCACCTCGGCGCTGGGATGCATGATGAAGGGTTCCCCGGCGAGCGCCTTGAGCGCAATCGCATCGCGCTGCGCAAAGCGGCTATCGGCCGGCACCGCGGCCACGAACTCGTCGTTCTCCAGCGGCATCAGCGCATAGCCGCCACTATGCAAGATGGGAAAGCGCACCAGCCCGGCATCGAGCTGATGGCGTTCCAGCCGGTCCAGGATCGAGGCCGAGGTGGATTCGTGCAGGATCAGCTCGATCCCCGGGTGCGCTGCCCGAAACGCCGGGATCAGCTTGGGCAGCAAGGCGTAGGTAGCCGAGCCGACAAAGCCCACGCGCAGTGCGCCGCGCTCGCCATGCGCCGCCGCCAGTGCCGCCGCGCGAGCCTGGCCGGCATGGAACAGCGCGCGCCGCGCGTCGTGCAGCGCGGCTTCGCCGGCCTGGGTCAGCCGCACCCCGCGCGAGGTACGCACGAACAGCGGCGTGCCGAGCGCATCTTCCAGCTTGCGGATCGAGATGGAGAGCGGCGGCTGCGCCATGTGCAGGCGCTCGGCCGCGCGGTGGAAGTTGCCGGTTTCGGCCAGGGCGACGAACTGCTGAAGTTGACGAAGGTCCACGCTGATTGCCACATCGATATCCAGAAGATATCGAATCCTAAAAATCTAATATTAGACGCAAACGATCCGCCTGATCTACCCTGTGGCATCTGACGCGCGCCCGGGCACCCGCCCCGGCGCAAGTCCGGCGCAAGTCCGGCACAAGAACAAACAGGAGACACCCAGGCATGTTGCCCCTCTCAGGCATCCGCGTGATCGACCTATCCACGGTCGTGATGGGCCCTTACGCCAGCCAGTGGCTGGCCGACCTCGGCGCCGAGGTCATCAAGGTGGAGCCCCCCGAGGGCGACTCCACGCGGCGCACCGGCCCGGCCACCGAGGACGGCATGTCGGCCATCTTCCTGGGCGTGAACCGCAGCAAGAAAAGCGTGGTGCTCAACCTCAAGCAGCCATCGGCGCAGGCCGCGCTGGAGCGGCTGCTGGCCAGCGCCGACGTGTTCATGCACAGCATGCGCCCGCAGAAGCTGGCCGGCCTGGGGCTGGACCCCGCCGAGGTGATGGCGCGGCATCCGCGCCTGGTCTATGTGAGCTTGCTGGGTTTTGCAGAGGATGGCCCCTATGGGGGCCGCCCGGCCTACGACGACATCATCCAGGGCCTGTCCGGCAATGCTGCGCTGATGGCGGCGCAGACCGGCACCATGCGCTACTTCCCCACCATCGCGGCCGACAAGACCAGCGGGCTGGTGGCGGCGCTGTCGATCTCGGCGGCCATTGCCGGGCGCGAGCGCCAGGGCGGCAAGGGCACGCTGGTGGAAGTGCCGATGTTCGAATCGATGGTGGCCTTCAACCTGGTCGAGCATCTGTATGGCCAGCACTTCGAGCCGCCGCGCGGGCCCGCCGGCTATCCGCGCGTGCTGGCGCCGCTGCGCCGGCCCTACCAGAGCGCCGACGGCCACGTCTGCATGATGCCGTACACCGATGCGCACTGGCGCGACTTCTTCACCGCCGCGGGCCGTCCGGAGCTGGCCGCCGACCCGCGCTTTGCCGGCATCGCTGCGCGCACGCAGCATATCGAAACCCTGTACGAGTTGACCGGCGAGATCGTGCGCACGCGCACCACCGACGCCTGGCTGGCGCTTTGCGAAACGCTGCAGATCCCGGTGGCGCGGGTCAACCAGCTCGCCGAGCTGGTGGATGACCCGCACCTGCGCGCCACCGGCTTCTTCGACACGCTGGACGACCCGGCCATGGGCACGCTGCGCTTTACCGGCGCGCCGGTGCGCTTCGACGGCGAGCGTGCGGCGAGCGCGCTGCCGCCGCGCCTGGGCCAGCACACCCGCAGCCTGCTTGGCGAGGCGGGCCTGAGCAGCGAGCAGATCGACGAGCTGGGCCGGGACGGCGCGGCCTATTGTGCGTCGCCGGCCACTAATGCCTAACCCTGCCGCATTCCCGCTCCTAACATAAAGGAAGCCGGCCGCCGATGGCGGCCCTCACCAGGAGACGCCGTGCCCCATACCCAACTCCCCCGCCTCGGCCAGGGCTTTTACTGGCAGGACATCAAGGTAGGCCAGGCCTTCCAGACCTTCCGCCGCACCGTGACCGAAACTGACCTGGTCAACTTCATCTCGGTCACCGGCATGCTGGAAGCGATCTTTATCGAGGCGGGCTATGAAGGCGGCGCCATCCATGGGCGGCCCGTGCCCGCCGCGCTGACCTACGCGATGATCGAGGGCTTCATCCTGCAGACCATGATCCAGGGCACTGGGCTGGCCATGCTGGAGCTGACGCAGAAGATCCATGCCCCGGTGATGGTGGGCGACACCGTCTGGGCCACGGTCACGGTGACCGGCATCCGCCCCACGTCGCGCAACGGCCGCGCCGTGGTGGACTCGGACATCGAAGTCTTCAACCAGCGCCATGAGCTTGTCATGACTTATTCCGCCCGGCGCTTGCTGGCCGGCCGCTAGCCCCTGCACCGGAGGAGACCTATGCAAGAACATAAGAAACATAAAAAGACAGAGAAGTACGGCAAGACCAGCGACAAGGACTTCAGCATCAACAGGGCGGCCCGGCACCCCCGCGCGCGCGGCGTGCCGCTGCTGCTGGCGCTCGGCCTCATTGCGGGTCCGGCCGGCGCCGCCGGCGACGCCGGCTATCCCGCCCACCTGGTCAAGCTGGTGGTGCCGTTTCCGCCCGGCGGGCCCACCGACCTGGTCTCGCGCGTCATCGCCAGGAAAATGTCGGATGAACTCGGCCAGCAGGTGGTGGTGGACAACCGCCCCGGCGCCAATGGCAATATCGCGGCCGAGATGGTCGCCAAAGCGCCGGCAGACGGCTACACGGTGCTCTACAACACCTCGTCGATCGCGCTCAGCCCCGCGCTGTACAAGAAGCTCTCGTACGACGTGCGCCGCGACTTCACGCCGGTGGCCATGACGGCGATGGTGCCGCTGGTGCTGGAGGTCAACGCCCAGGTGCCGGCCAACAACCTGGCCGAGTTCATCCAGTACCTGAAGGCCAACCCGGGCAAGCTGACCTACGGCTCGGCCGGCAACGGCAACGTGACCCACCTGGCGGCCTTCCTGTTCCTGCAGGCCAACGGCTTGTCGGCGGTGCACGCGCCGTACAAAGGCAGCGCGCCGGCGCTGACCGACCTGGCTGGCGGCCAGGTGCAGTTCATGACCGACACCATCAACTCCTCGCTGCCCTTTATCCGCGACAAGCGCATGAAGGCGCTCGCGGTCACCAGCAACTCCCGCAGCTCGCAACTGCCCGATGTGCCGACGGTGGCGGAAACCGTGATGCCGGGCTTCGAGGTGGGTGCGTGGCAAGGCATGCTGGTGCCGGCCAGGACCCCGCCGGAGATCGTGCGCAGGCTCAATGCCGCCACGCTCGGCGCGCTGGGCGCGCCGGACGTGCGTGCCAGCCTGGCAGCGCAAGGCGCCGAGCCGCGCGGCAACAGCCCCGAGGCCTACGGCAAATATCTCGGGCAGGAAATCGACCGCTGGCACAAGGTGGTGAAGGATTCCGGCGTGACGCTGGACTGATCCGCCCGGGCGCGCGTGGCGCGCCCCCCTCCCCGACTCGCCAGATTCCCCGACTCCCCGACTCCCCGATTCCCCGTTTCTCACGGAGACCCATTTTGACTTCCCTGCCCAGCACCTTCCAGCTGACTGCCTTGCCGCCGACAGCGGCCGCCTTCCGGCGCGAGGTGAAGGCCTTCCTGGCCGAACACCTGCCGGCCCTGCCGCCCGAGATCCGCGCCCGTTCGTGGATGGGCTTCAACGCCGATTTCAGCCGCGCGCTGGCGCGCCGCGGCTGGGTGGGCATCACCTTGCCCGCGCAATATGGCGGCGCCGGGCTCGATCCGTTCTCGCGCTTCGTGCTGGTGGAGGAACTGCTGGCCTGCGGCGCGCCGGTCTCGGCACACTGGATCGCGGACCGCCAGAGCGGGCCACTGATCCTGCGTTACGGCAGCGACACACAAAAGGCGTTTTACCTCCCGCGCATCTGCCAGGGCGAGGCCTTCTTCTGCATCGGCATGAGCGAGCCCAATTCCGGCTCCGACCTGGCCAGCGTCGTGACCCGCGCCGTGCCGCAGCCGGACGGCGGCTGGCGCCTGAACGGCCGCAAGATCTGGACAACCAACGCCGATCGCTGCCACTACATGCTGGCGCTGGTGCGCACCTCCGGCACGGGCGAGGACCGTCAGCGCGGCTTGTCGCAGGTCATCATCGACCTGTCCGCACCGGGCGTGACCGTGCGCCCGATCCGTGACCTGGCGGGCGATGCGCATTTCTCCGAAGTCAGCTTCGAGGACGTGATGCTGCCTGAAGCGGCGCTGGTTGGCCGCGAGGGCAGCGGCTGGGAGCAGGTCAACGCGGAACTGGCCTTCGAGCGCAGCGGCCCGGAGCGGCTGTATTCCAGTGTGGTGCTGCTCGATACCTGGATCGCGGCGCTGCGGCGCGCGCCCGCCGCGCGGCGCGACACCGTCACCATCGGCCGGCTGGCCGCCAGGCTGGCGGTGCTGCGGGCCATGTCGCTGGCGGTGACCGCCCGGCTCGCCGCGGGCGAGAGCCCGGTGGTGGAAGCCGCGCTGGTCAAGGACCTGGGCACGGAATTCGAGCAGTCCGTGCCGGCGCTGGCGGAGGCCGCGCTGGGTGACGACCCGCACCTCGCCGCCGATCCCGACCTGTACCGCACCCTGGCCTACGTCAGCCAGGTCGCCCCGTCCTATTCGCTGCGCGGCGGCACGCGCGAGATCCTGCGCGGCATGATTGCCCGGGGCCTTGGCCTGCGCTGAACCGGAGTTCCCTATGCATAACGCTTACTCGGACGCGCTCGACACCGTGCTGCGCGACTGCTGCACGCCCGCCGTCGTCCGCGCCATCGAACGCGGAGAAAACCACCTGCCCTTGTGGCAGTCATTGCAAGACAGCGGTTTTGCCGATTGCCTGCTGCCCGAAGCGGCCGGCGGCGCGGGCTTGCCGCTGGACGAACTGGCGCCGGTGCTGTTCGCGCTGGGCCGCCACGCACTGCCCCTGCCGCTGGGCCAGACCATGTTCGCGCGTGCGCTGCTGCACGCCGCCGGGATGGCGGTGCCAGCCGAACCCATCGCGCTGGCGAGCTTCGACATGGAAGACGGCGCCACGGATGCGGTTCTCGTCGCAGGGGGTGCGCAAGCGGCCTGGTTCCTGGTCCAGGAAGGCACGCAGTGCGTGCTGCTGCCACGCACCCGGGCACAAGTGCGCGCGACCGGCGCCCATGCGGATCTGGCCCTGGTCCTGCAGCGCCCTGTCCCGGGCGGACTGCCTTTGTTCGCGCTGCCCGCGGGCACGCTGCGCCAGATCGGCGCCTGTCTGCACGCCGTGCAACTGGCCGGCGCCATGTCACATGTGTTCGACATGACGCTGCAATATGCCAACGACCGCCAGCAGTTCGGCCGCGCCATCGGCAAGTTCCAGGCGATCCAGCACCAGATCAGCGTGATGGCCGAACACGTCACCGCCGCGCGCGTGGCCGCGCAGATCGCCTGTGCCGCCAGTGGCTGGCAGCCAGACCCGCTGCGCGCTGCCATCGGCAAGCTCAACGCCAGCGAAGCGGTCACGCCGGTGGCCGCCATCGCCCATGCCGTGCATGGGGCTATCGGCATCACCGAGGAATATGACCTGCAGATCCATACGCGCCGCCTGCATGCCTGGCGGCTGGCGGACGGGTCGGAAACTTACTGGGGACGGGTGATAGGCGAAGCGGTGTGCGGGTATCCGGAGCCGAGCGTGGGCCTCATCGACCAGGTGCGAACCTGGAGCGTCGACGCGGCGGCGTAACGCCGTCCGTGCCCTGCAAAAAGGGCGGCGCGTGGCGCGCCGCCCTCCTCGGCCATCAAGCCGCCTTGCGATGCCGGCGTTCCGGCTTGCATTCGTACTTGGATTCGCGCCGGCCGTCTTCATAGGCCACTTCCAGGCGCACCGTAAAGCCCCACAGCCGCGTGACGTGGCGGATCACCTCGTCGAAGTTCTGCGCCAGCGGGCGGCGGTCGTTCTGCAGGTGGCGCAAGGTCAGCGAGCGATCGCCCCCCACATCCACATTGGTGATCTGGATGTTGGGCTCCATGTTCGACAGGTCATACTGGTTGGCCAGCAACTGGCGGATGTTGCGGTAGCCCTCGTCGTCATGGATGGCGGTCACCCGCAGCTTGCCTTCGCGGTCGTCGTCGAGCACGGAGAACAGCTTGAGCTCGCGGATCACGCGCGGCGACAGGAACTGCAGCAGGAAGCTCTCGTCCTTGAAGTTGCGCATGGCGAAGTCGAGCGTCTTGCGCCAGTCGCTGCCGGCGAATTCCGGCGCCCAGCGGTAGTCTTCCTCGGTCGGGTTCTCGCACATGCGGCGCAGGTCCTGGAACATCAGGAAGCCTATCGTGTACGGGTTGAGGCCGCTGTAGTACGGGCTGTTGTACGGCGGCTGGTAAATCACGTTGGTGTGCGCCTGCAGCAATTCCATCATGAAGGCGTCGTTGACCAGGCCTTCCTCATAGAGCTGATGCAGGATGGTGTAGTGCCAGAACGTGGCCCAGCCTTCGTTCATGACCTTGGTCTGGCGCTGCGGGTAGAAATACTGGGCGATCTTGCGCACGATGCGCACGATCTCGCGTTGCCACGGCGCCAGCTTTGGCGCGTTCTTCTCGATGAAGTAGAGCAGGTTTTCCTGCGGCTCCGGCGGAAAGGCGGCGTCGCGCTCGAAGCCTTCATCGTCTTCCAGCGCGTGCGCGCGGTGCTTGGGCAGGGTTCGCCACAGGTCGTTGACCTGCGTCTGCAGGTAGTTCTCCCGCTCGGTCTGGCGCGCCTGCTCCTCGGCAATGGAGAGCTTCTTGGGCCGCTTGTAGCGGTCCACGCCGTAGTTCTGCAGCGCGTGGCAGGAATCCAGCAGCAACTCCACTTCCTGCTCGCCATAGCGTTGCTCGCATTCGGCTACGTAGTTCTTGGCGAACAGCAGGTAGTCGATGATGGCGTCGGCGTTGGTCCAGGTGCGGAACAGGTAGTTGCCCTTGAAGAAGGAATTGTGGCCGTAGCAGGCGTGCGCGATGGTCAGCGCCTGCATGGGCATGGTGTTTTCCTCCATCAGGTAGGCGATGCAGGGATTCGAGTTGATGACGATCTCGTAGGCCAGCCCCATGTGCCCGCGCTGGTAGCTGCGCTCGGACGCGAGGAAATGCTTGCCGTACGACCAGTGGCTGTAGCCCACCGGCAAGCCGGACGATGCGTAGGCATCGAGCATCTGCTCGGCGGTAATGATCTCGACCTGATTGGGATAGGTGTCCAGGCCGAAATCGCCGGCAATGCGGGCGATTTCGCGGTCATAGCGCTGGATCAGCTCGAAGGTCCACTCCGAGCCGGTGGAGAGATATGCCATTTACGACCCCCCGTTGCGGGTGAAGCCCTTGCCCGCGTGTCAGTCTTACAACGAGTCCTACAACGACCTTGGGTTGCTCCCCTCTCCCGCGAGCGGGAGAGGGGCCGGGGGAGAGGGCGGGTGCATCGACGAAGTGTCCGCGCCTGAAAACCACCCCTTTCCCCCTACCTCTCCCTGAGGGGAGAGGGGAAAAAAACTTATGGTGGGTGCGCACGTGCGCACCATGCTCGCCGCCGGACTCAGCGGCTTGACGGCCAGGCTGCCTTCTTCTGGAACAGGTCATGCAGCACGGGATAGATCTCGTCCGGCCCGATGATGCGCTGCATGGCGAAGTTCTCATGGCGCTCCTTTACCGCCAAATATTCTTCCCAGAGATTCTGCGGCTCCTCCGACGCCACCTCCACATACGCGTAGTACTGCACCAGCGGCAGGATGGATTCGCGCAGCAGGCGCCCGCACAACTCCGAATCGCCCGCCCAGTTGTCGCCGTCCGATGCCTGGGCGCAGTAGATATTCCACTGGCTGGCGGGATAGCGGTCGTGGATCACCTCGACCATCAACTTGAGCGCGCTGGACACAACCGTACCACCGGATTCGCGCGAATGGAAGAAGTCCTCCTCGTTGACTTCCTTCGCCACCGTGTGATGGCGAATGAACACGACGTCGATGCGGTCATAGTTGCGCTTGAGGAAGAGGTACAGGAGCATGAAGAAGCGCTTGGCGAGATCCTTGCGGCTCTCGTCCATGGAGCCGGAGACGTCCATCAGGCAGAACATCACCGCCTGCGCCTGCGGGCGTTTCTTCAGCACGCGGTTGTTGTAGCGCAGGTCGAGCTTTTCGATAAAGGGCACGCGTTCCACGCACGAGCGCAGGTGGCGCATTTCCTTCATCAGTTCGAGCGCCCGTGCCGAATAGGGTCCGTCCTGCTCCAGCACCTCGCCGTACTCCTGCTCCAGCAGCGCGAGCTTCTTCTGGTACGGGCTCGACAAGGCGATACGGCGCCCCAGCGAGCTTCGCATCGTGCGCAGGATCGAGAGATTGGACGGCGTGCCGTCGATGGAGAAGCCTGCCCTGACCTTGCGGACCTCGGCGATCTTGGCAAGATGGCGCTTGGCCATGTCCGGCAGCGCCATGTCCTCGAAAAAGAAATTGAGGAAATCCTCGCGCGACAGCGTGAAGACGAAATCGTCCTCGCCTTCACCCGAATCGCTCGCCTTGGAACCGCCTCCACCGCCCCCTTGCTGCTGGCGGTCGAAGCTATCCCCCCGGACAAATTTCTTGTTGCCCGGATGGATCCACTCCCGCCGGCCGCCCTGGCCGTGGTGAAAGGCTGGCTCGGAGATGTCCTTGACCGGAATGGACACCTGCCCGCTTTGCTCGATGTCCATGATCTTCCGGCCGGACACCGCCTTCGCTACCGCCTGGCGTATCTGTTCGCGGTAGCGTTTGATGAAGCGTTGCTGGTTGACGGCACTTTTGTTGCCGCCGTTCTCGCGCCGATCGATGACCGTGGCCATATGCTTGCTCTCTTGGAGAGGCCTCGTCCAGGCGCCGTTACGATGATTTTCTTACGCGCAAATACCACTCCACAAGTAGGCGGACCTGCTTCGCGGTGTACCCCTTCTCAACCATGCGGTTGACGAAGTTCGCGTGCTTGTCCTGATCCTCGCGAGAGGATTTGGCGTTGAACGAGATCACGGGCAGCAAGTCTTCGGTAGTGGAGAACATGCGCTTCTCGATCACCATGCGCAACTTCTCGTAGCTGGTCCACGCGGGGTTCTTGCCCGCGTTGTTGGCCCGCGCGCGCAGCACGAAGTTGACGATCTCGTTGCGGAAGTCCTTGGGGTTGGATATCCCCGCGGGCTTCTCGACTTTCTCAAGCTCGTCGTTCAACGCGTTGCGATCGAGAATCTCGCCGGTATTCGGGTCGCGATACTCTTGGTCCTGGATCCACAGGTCGGCAAACACCACGTAGCGATCGAAGATGTTCTGGCCATATTCGGAGTACGACTCCAGGTAAGCGGTCTGGATCTCCTTGCCGATGAACTCCACGAACGGTGCGGTCAGATACTCCTTGATGTAGGACCGCAGCTTGGCTTCCTGCTCCGGCGGGAACTGCTCGCGCTCGATCTGTTGCTCGAGCACATAGAGCAGGTGCACCGGATTGGCGGCCACCTCGGTATTGTCGAAGTTGAAGACCTTGGACAAGACCTTGAAGGCGAAACGCGTGGACAAGCCGTTCATGCCTTCGTCGATGCCCGCGTAGTCGCGATACTCCTGGTACGACTTGGCCTTGGGGTCGACATCCTTCAGGCTCTCGCCGTCATAGACGCGCATCTTGGAGAAGATGTTCGAATTCTCCGGCTCCTTGATGCGGGTGAGCACGGCGAACTGCCCCATCATCTTCAAGGTGTTGGGCGCGCAAGGTGCGGCCGACAGCGAACTGCTGCGCAACAGCTTGTCGTAGATCTTCACCTCCTCCGACACGCGCAGGCAGTACGGCACCTTGACGATGTAGATCCGGTCGAGGAAAGCCTCGTTGTTCTTGTCGGCCTTGAAGGTTGTCCACTCGGCTTCGTTCGAGTGCGCCAGGATGATGCCGTCGAAGGGGATCGCGCCGAAGCCCTCGGTACCCTTGTAGTTGCCTTCCTGGGTGGCGGTCAGCAGCGGGTGCAGCACCTTGATCGGCGCCTTGAACATCTCCACGAACTCAAGCAGCCCGCGGTTGGCCAGGCACAGCCCGCCGGAATACGAGTAAGCGTCCGGATCGTCCTGCGGGAAATCTTCCAGCTTCCTGATATCTACCTTGCCGACCAGCGAGGAGATGTCCTGGTTGTTTTCATCGCCCGGCTCCGTCTTGGAAATCGCGATCTGCGACAGCACCGACGGGCGCAGCTTGACCACGCGAAAGCGCGTGATGTCGCCGTTGAACTCATGCAGGCGCTTGACCGCCCAGGGCGAGGCGATGGTGTTGAGATAACGCACCGGGATGCCGTAGTCCTCTTCCAGGATCTTGCCGTCTTCCTCGGGGGAGAACAGCCCGAGCGGCGATTCATGGATAGGCGAACCCTTCAATGCGTAGATGGGAATCTGCTCCATCAACGCCTTGAGCTTTTCCGCGAGCGAGGACTTGCCACCACCCGGAGGCCCAAGCAGGTAAAGGATCTGCTTGCGCTCCTCGAGCCCTTGCGCGGCATGCTTGAAGAAGGCGACGATCTGCTCGATCGTGTCCTCCATGCCGTAGAACTCGCGGAAGGCCGGATAGACCCTGATGACCTTGTTGAAGAACAGGCGGGACAGCCGAGGATCGTGGTGGGTATCCACCAGTTCGGGCTGACCAATGGCGGCGAGCATGCGCTCGGATGCGGTCGCATAGGCGGAAGGATCCTTCTTGCAGATATCCAGGTACTCCTGGATGCTGTATTCCTCTTCCTTGCGACCTTCGAAGCGTGTGGCGTAGTGGCCGAAAATGTCCATACCTCACTCCCGTCAGAGACCCGTCCGAGGCGAAGGTAGATCTACTACAAATCAAGATCCCGCGGCAGCGCTTGCGGTTCCGCCACCCCGGCTTGGCGGTGCTGCCATGTTGCGAAATCTTTACTTAATCATAGTCAAATAACGGCGAGAGCTGAGAGTCGGTTGACGAACTTTGCAATGGCGCAACGGATCAGCTCGACTCACCGTACTACCACTCCAGGCCCCACTCGCGACGGGCATTTGAACCATGTCTTGTGACACACATTACACCTTTCCGTTATTCCGTGCACACCTGCTTTTGTAACGAGAAACGCGCTTGCCCCCTCGCAACCCGCGCTGGGCGGGGCTTTGCGGCCCGCCTACTTCCAACGTACTACGACGTTGGCATGAGAGGCTTGCCGCATGGCCCCGCGCCCACGCATCACAGCGTGCGCGCCACCAGCTCCTTCATGATCTCGTTGGAGCCGCCATAAATCTTGCTGACCCGCGCGTTCGCATACATGCGAGCGATCGGGTATTCGAGCATATAACCATACCCGCCATGCAGCTGCAGGCATTCATCGATGATTTCGCAGTTCTTCTGCGAGCACCACCACTTGGCCATGGCCGCAGTGGGGGCATCGAGTTCGCCGGCGAGCAAGCGCACCATGCAATCATCGACGAAGGTCGCGGCGATGGTTGCCTCGGTCTTGCACTCCGCCAGCTTGAAGCGCGTGTTCTGCATATCGATCAGCGGTTTTCCGAACACCTGCCGCTCACGTACGTAGTCGGTGGTGAGCTCGATCGCGCGCTGCATGCTCGCCACCGCACCAAGCGCGATGATCATGCGCTCCTGCGGCAGTTGCTGCATCAGCTGATAGAAGCCCTTGCCCTCCTCGTCGCCCAGCAGGTTCTCGACCGGCACGCACACGTCGTCGAAGAACAACTCGGCGGTGTCCTGGCCTTTCTGCCCGATTTTTTCCAGAATGCGCCCGCGCCTGAAGCCAGGCTGGTCCCGGGTCTCGACCATGATGAGCGAGACCCCTTTCGTGCCGGCATCGGGATCGGTCTTGGCTACCACGCAAACGAGGTCGGCATGGTAGCCGTTGGTGATGAAGGTTTTTGCACCGTTGATGCGATAGATGTCTCCATTCTGGTTCTTCTCACGCACCGCTCGGGTGCGTACCGACTTGAGATCCGAGCCCGCGCCGGGTTCCGACATGGCGATGGCGGCCACCATGGCGCCTGAAGCCATCTGCGGAAGCCATTTTCGCTTCTGCGCCTCGGTACCGTAGTTGAGCAAGTAATGGGCCACGATGCCGCTGTGCACGCCATTGCCCAGGCTGGTGGCGATGGCACGTGCCATTTCGTTACAGATCACCGCCTCGTGGGCAAAGTTCCCGCCGCCGCCGCCGTACGCCTCGGGAATGCTGGCGCACAGCAGGCCAACCTCGCCGGCGCGGTTCCAGACTTCGCGGTCGATGTAGCCGCGCTCGGCCCAGCGCGCCTCGTTCGGCACCAGCTCGCGCTCCACGAAGCGGCGTACGGTGTCCTGGAACATGACCAGGTCTTCGCTCATCCAGGGCACCTTGCGGGCGGCCATCGCCATGTTCTTGTCGGAATTTCCCATGTTCTTCTCCTTGATGGTTGCCGGTGATGCCAGTGATGCCGGTGTTGCATTGCAGCACCACGCGGTTGTTGTCGGGTTGGTGTTCAGTCGGGCCAGCGATAGCGCGGCGGCTGCTTTTCCAGGAAGCGCGCGGCGGCCTCCTTGCGGTATTCGGTGGCGAAAGCGATACCCTGGCCGTCGGCCTCCATCTCCAGCATGCTGTGCAGGTCCTGGTTCAGCGAGGCATTGAGCGCCTTCTTGGTCAGCGCAACCGCCACCGGCGAGGCGTCGGTAAAGGCCGAGGCGAGCGCCAGCGCGCGGGCCTGCAGGTCCTCCGGCGGCACGATTTCCATCACGATGCCCTGCTCCAGTGCCGCTGCGGCGCTCAGTTCGCGCATCGAGAACATCAGCGCCTTGGCGCGCTGCAGGCCAATCATGCGCGGCAGCGTGTAGAACACGCCGCAATCCGGGATCAGGCCCAGGCGCAGGAAGGGCAGGCCAAAGCGCGCGCGCGGCGTCGCCAGGATGATGTCGGCCACGAGCGCCAGGCTGAAGCCGGCGCCATAGGCCGCGCCGTCCACCGCCGCGATCACCGGGCGGTCGAGGTGGATCAGGTCTTCCAGCCAGGGATGGATGGCCGCCAGGCGCTGCCGGCCCTGGTCAGCGCTGATCTCGCCCTGCATCGAGCTGATGTCGCCGCCGGAACAGAAGTCCGTGCCCGCGCCGGTAAGGATCAGCGCGCGCACGCTGGTGTCCTGGCGCAGCTGGTGCACGACATCGCCGATCTCGCGGCGCATGGTGCCATTCAAGGCGTTCTTGCGCTTGGGGAAATCGAGCGTGAGGGTGGCAACACCGTCGGCAACGGCGTAGCGGATGGTCTCCATGGCGAACTCCTCTGGGTGGCCCCGGTGAATATATGTCGTAGCCGTCATAGGATCGGCGGCTCAGTCGAGCTGGATATGGGCGTCGCGGACGATGCGGGCCCACTTGGGCGTGTCCGTCGCGATCACCTCCGCCAGCTCCTCCGGGGAGGAGCCCACCGGCTGCAGCCCCATCGCCGACAGCTTTTGCGAGATGTCCGGGAGCCGCACGATGCGGGCAATCTCGGTGGAGAGCCGGCTGACCACGTCGCGCGGCGTATTGGCGGGCAGGAACACCGAGAACCAGCCGCTGGGCTCAAACCCGGAGAAGCCGGCTTGCGCGAAGGTCGGCACGGAGGGAATCGATTTGTAGCGCAGGGTGCCGGTGATGGCGAGGATCTTGAACTTCCCGCTATTTAGGTAGCTGTTGGCGGAGGTCACATCGACAAACGCCGAATCGACCTGCCCGCCCAGCACGTCGCTCATCAGCGGCGCGGCGCCTTTGTATGGAATGTGTGCAAGGTCCACGTGCGCCTGCATCTTGAGCAGCTCGCCATGCAAATGCGAGGAGGTGCCGTTGCCGTAGGAGCCGTAGCTGAGCTTGCCGGCCTTGGCCAGGGCCACGAACTCGGCAAGCGTGCTGGCCGGCACCCGGTTGGGCACCACGAACAGGTCGGAGGACCTGGCCAGCAGCGAAACCGGCGCGAAGTCGCGGGCCACGTCGTACGGAATGCGCTTGTACAAGCTGGGCGACTGGATCATGGCGGTGATGCCGAGCAGCACCGCGTAGCCGTCGGGCGGCGCCTTGGCCACGATGTCGTTGCCGAGCATGCCGCTGGCGCCGGGCTTGTTGTCGACCACTACCGGCTGGCCCCAGGCCTCGGTCAGGCGCTGGCCGATCATGCGCGCGATGGTATCGGTGCCGCCGCCGGCGGGATATGGCACCACCATGCGGATGGGCCGCCCCGGATAGGTGCCCTGCGCCAGCGCGGGCAACTGCCATCCGCCCAGCAATGCGCCGCCGCCCAGCGCTGCCGCCTGGCCCAGCCAGTTTCGTCTCGATGTCTTCATGATGTCTCCCGTTGTTCTCGTTCAGGCCGCGCTGCCGGCGGCGGCCGGCTGCTCCCCGCCCTGGCCCTGCTCCAGCTCCTGCAGCGCCCGCCACTGGATCTTGCCGGTGGCCGATTTGGGCAAGGCATCGACAAAGCTGAAGATGCGCGGCACCTTGTACGCCGCCAGCCGCTCGCGGCACCACGCCATGATCTGCTCGGCGCTGGCTTCGGGCGTGCCGCGCGCGGCCGGCTTGAGCGCCACCACGGCCTTGACGGTCTCGCCGCGGCGCGCGTCGCGCGCGGCGATCACGCAGGCTTCGTGGATGGCGGGATGCCCGTAGAGCAGGTTCTCCACCTCGGCCGGCCAGACCTTGAAGCCGGATGCGTTGATCATGCGTTTGAGCCGGTCGCGCATGAAGAAGTAGCCTTCCTCGTCCATGAAGCCGAGATCGCCGGTGCGCAGGAAGCGCTTGCCGTCGATCTCGACGAACGATTCCGCGTCGGCCTGCGGGTTGCGCCAGTAGCCGCGCATCACCTGCGCGCCATGGGTCACGATCTCGCCCAGCTCGCCCTGTGGCAGCTCGGCCAGCGTGTGCGGGTCGATCACGCGCGCGTCCACGCCGAACGTGGCGATGCCCAGGCATTCGCGCTTGGGCCGGTGGCGCGGGTTGGACAGCAAGAAGGCGGCGGTCTCGGTCAGGCCGTAAGCCTCCACGTAAGGCAGCCCAAAGCGCTCCTGCAGCATGGTGGCCACGGCATCCGGCATGGCGGCGCCACCGCCGCCCAGGTAGGCAAGGCTGGAGAGGTTGCGCTCGCCGATGCCCGGCTGCGCAAAGAAATCCACCAGCATGGCGGGCGGCGCGCCCCAGGTGGAGACCTGGTAGCGCTCGATCAGGTCTGCTGCCAGCGCGCGATCCCAGCGCGGCAGCAACACGATGGTGGCACCCAGGTAAAGCGGAGCGTGGATGCCGTTCTGCATGCCCAGCAGATGGAACATCGGCGCGACCGAGAGGCACACGCTCTCGGGGCTGGCGCTGCGCCAGAGCTGCGAGCCCACCGCCGCGCTCATCAGCGTGCCGTGCGTATGCATGCAGCCCTTGGGATGGCCGGTGGTGCCCGAGGTGTAGGCCAGCATGCACAGCGTGTCATAACCGGCCTCATGCGCGCGCGGGGCATGGCCCGCGGCATCGGCCTGCGTCCAGGCCGCCAGCGTGGCGCCTGCCGGCGCGCAGGCGGGCAGCAGGGTGGGCTCGTAAAGCCAGGCGGGCACGCCATCGCTGCCACCGGCCGCCTCAAGCATGTCCCCGTACTGATGCACGATCACGTGCGGCAGCCTGGCGCCATGCAGCGGCGCGATCTGGGGATAAAGCTCCGCCGCGACGAAGGCCGCCGCCGCGCCGCTGTCCGCGACCACGTGTTCGAGCTCCCCGGTCAGCCACATCGGGTTGGCCGGCACCACCACCGCCTCGGCGCGCAGGATGGCGTAGTAGGCCACGATGAACTGCGGGCAGTTCTGGCTGAACAGCACCACGCGGTCGCCCGGCGCCACGCCGCAGGCCTGTTGCAGGTAGCCGGCCATGCGCTCGATCTGCGCGTGCAGGCTGGCGTAGGAGATGGCGGCATGGAAATACTGGATCGCGGTCTTGTCCGGATAGCGCCGGGCGGCCACCTCGACGTTGTAGGCCAGGCTGGTGCGCGGCACGCGCACCTCGGCGGGCATGCCCGCAGGCCAGTGGGGAGAGCGGTAGGCCGGGGCCCGGGAGACCAGGGAAGCAGAAGCAGCTTGATTCATGGGAAACACAAAGAAGGAAAATCGCCGGCCGCCGCCGGCTCGGCGTTCATCAAGGCGGAGTTAGTCAAGGCGGATGTTCCGGGTGCGGATGACCTTGCCCCAGCGCGCGTAATCGCTGCGCATGGTCTCGGCGAAGGCATCGGGCGTGCTGCCGGCAAGCACCACGCCCATGTCGTTCATGCGTTGACGCACGGCCGGGATGGCCAGCACGCGGTTGACGTCGGCGGAGAACCTCTCCACCACCGGGCGTGGCGCGGCGGCCGGCAGCAACAGCCCGAACCAGCCCATCGAATCCATGCCCGCGATGCCGCACTCGCGAAAGGTCGGCACGTCGGGCAGTTGCGGCGCGCGTGCGGGGCCGGTCACGGCCAGCGCGCGCAGGCGGCCGGTAGCGGTGTGCGGGCGCGCCCCCATCACCGAGATGATGGCCGCGGGCACTTGGCCGCCGAGCAGGTCATTCAACTCCGGCGCCTCGCCCTTGTATGACACATGGGTCATGTCGAGCCCCGCCGCCTCGTTGAACACTTCGCAGTAGAGATGGCCGCTGGAGCCGGTGCCGTAGGAGCCATAGTTGAACTGCCTTGGCTTGGACTTCACCAGCGCGATGAATTCGGCCAGCGTGGTGGCTGGCACCGAGTTGTGCACCGCGAACACCAGGCTGGTGGTGCCGAGATTGGACACCGGGGCAAAATCGCGCACCGGGTCGAACGGCGCCTTGGCGTACAGGCTTGGGGCCTGGACCAGCGTGGTGATGGTAAGCAGCGCGGTGTGGCCGTCGGCATCGGCCTTGGCCACGGCGTCGGCGCCGATCATGCCGCTGGCGCCCGGGCGGTTTTCCACCACGATGGGGCGCTGCCACATCTTGCCGAGCGGATCGGCAATGGCGCGTGCCAGCACATCGGTGGCGCCGCCCGCGGGATAGGGCACCACCAGCCGCACCGGCTTGGACGGGAAGCCGTCGGCGCGAGCCGGGCTGAGGCCCAGCCCCAGGCCGCCGGCGGCGAGGGCGCCGGCTCCGATCTGCTGCAATGCCTTGCGGCGCGTGTGCTGCATCGCTTCTCCTGAATCAGCCCGGCACGGGCATGAGAGAGTTGGGGAATGCTGCGGGCTCAGTCGAGCCGGATATTGAGTTTGCGGATCACGCCGGTCCAGTAAGCCTGGTCGGCGCGTGCCACCTCGGCGAACTCCATCGGCCGGGTCCCTTTGACGATCACGCCAATGTCGGTCATGCGCTGCCGGATATCGGGGGCGGCCAGGATGGCGTTCACGTCCGCCGAGACCTTGTCCACGATCGGCCGGGGCGTGCCGGCCGGGGCAAACAGGCCGAACCAGCCAGGCCCGTCCAGGCCGCTGTAACCCAGTTCCTGGAAAGTCGGCACCTCGGGCAGCATGGGCGCCCGGGTGTTGCCCACAACCGCCAGCGCGCGCAGGCGGCCGGTGCGTACATGCGGCTTGATCCCCATCACGGAGATGGTCCCCACCGACACCTGGCCACCCAGCAGGTCGTTGAGCAGCGGCGCCTCGCCCTTGTAGGGGACATGGATCATGTCCAGCCCGGCGGCGCCGGTGAACACTTCCATATAGAGATGCGCACCGCTGCCGGTGCCGTAGGTGCCGTAGGAATACCCTTTCGGTTTGCGCTTCGCCATTTGCACCACCTCGGCAAGGCTCCCGGGCATGGACGAATTGGCGGCCACCACCAGGTGCGTGGTCGCCAGCTCCGACAGGGCGGCCAGGTCGCGCATGGGGTCGAAAGGCGGCTTTGCATACTGGCTGGGCACCTGCACCACGCTGGTCAGCGTGAGCAGCAAGGTGTAGCCGTCGGGCGGCGCCTTGGCCACCGCATCGGCACCGATCATGCCGCTGGCGCCCGGGCGGTTTTCCACCACCACCGTGCGCTGCCACTGCTGGCCAAGCGGCGCGGCAATGGCACGGGCGAGCACGTCGGTGGCGCCGCCCGCCGGATAAGGCACCACCAGGCGCACCGGCTTGGCGGGGTATCCGGTGGGCGCAGCGCCTTGCGCGAGCGCGCTGGCGATCCCGGAGAAGCTGCCGCCCGCGGCCAGCGAGGCCGCGCCAAGCCGTAACAGGGTCCTGCGACGTTCTGCCTGCATCCTGCTCTCCCATCTTGAACCGCCACGCCGCGCCCCGCGGCTGCGCAGGCCGGCAAGGGATGAGATTGCGCGATGCTGCACTGCGTGGACAATGACCTTTCGGCCCAAAATGATTGGCCGAATCGTTCAGGGAAAAGCCTGCCTTTGGTAAATCCGGATTGTGCGGGGGCGCAGCATCGGGCTAACTGACGGGCATAGCCGGGATTGAACCCGGCATCGCCCCGGCAAACCCGCCCTTTGCGCTGCGGTGCAACGGGACGCATCTCAGGGCAATTCCGGACCAGTGCCCGGAGCCCGTTGAGGACGAGGAGACAATGCAAATCGCCGCACTCAGGGCAACCGCACCATCATCGATGACGGTGCCGCTCAATGCCCGCCCGCCGGGAGCGATACTCACGCGCCGCCAGGAAGCGCCGCGCGCGGATGCCGGCCCGCCGCCAGCCCGACACACCATTGCCGTGCTGCAGCTGCACCAGATCGTGCAAGGCGCGCGCCGCCTTGGCTGCGACATCGACGCCCTGCTGCGCCGCGCCGCCATTTCGCCCGCGCTGCTGCAATCGCCCAACGCACGCGTGACCCAGGGCCAGTTTGCCGCGCTGATGCGCTCCATGCGGCGCGTCATGCGCGATGAGTTCTGGGGCTTGCTCAGCCGGCCCGTGGCGCCGGGCGTGTTCGCCCAGGCCTGCCGGGCCCTGGTCCACTGTGCCACGCTGGAAGATGCCATGCGCGCGGGGCTGGACCAGTACCGCCTGCACCTGGTCGATTTCGTGCCGCGGCTGCAGCAGCGCGACGGCCGCGCCACCCTGCTCCTGCTGCCCCGCGCGCCCGCCACGGCGTGCCGCCTGTATGCGGAATCCACCTTCGCCTTCCAGGCATACGGCGTAGCCAACTGGCTGGTGGCGCAGCGCATCCCCTTGCTCGGCGTCGACCTCGCCGCGCGCGCGCCGGAGCAATCGGGCGGGCCATCCAGGCTCACCGACACCGAGCGTGTATTCAACACGCAAGTCCGCTACGGACAGCCGCAGACTGCCCTGCACTTCGACGCCAACTGGCTGCGCCTGCCCGTGGTCCAGGACGCCAGCAGCCTGCAGGCCTTCCTGAACGACACGCCGCGCAACCTGCTCACCCGCTACCGCGACGACTCCTGCCTCGCCGAGCGCATCCGGCGCCACCTGCGCTGCCACCTGGACGACGAGTTGCCCTCGCTGGAGCAAATGGCCGAAACCCTGCGCCTGACCCCGCAAACCCTGCGCCGCCGCCTGCGCGACGAAGGCCGCGGCTACCAGAGCATCAAGGACAGCCTGCGCCGCGACGCGGCCATCGCCTTGCTCGAACACACGGACCTGCCGCTGCAGCAGGTGGCGCTGCGCGTGGGCTTTTCAGAACCCAGCGCGTTTCATCGGGCGTTCAAGAAATGGACGGGCGTGGCGCCGGGGGAATATCGGCAGCGCCAGATGATGGAGTCCGCGGCCTGAGTCGATGGCCCGCCCCCGGGGATGCGCTAGATCGTCTGCAGCCGGAAGCTTTCGATCGGCTCCGGGTGCGCCTGCTGCAAATGCGAGAGCACCTCGTTGCGGGAGTCCTGCATGATCTTGCGCATGGCGCGCTCGGCGGCATGGGCATCGCCGCCGGCGATGGCAGCCAGCACCTGCTCGTAGTCGCTCACGCTTTGCACGCGGCGCTGGGCCGTGATGTAGTCCAGCGGCTGGCTGGTGACCCACAGCATCTGCCACACGCCATCGTGTGGCAGGGGAGATCCCGATTGAATCGCCGGTGAGCGGGCGGGTTGGGGAGATCAGTGTGGCGGAGGGCGATAGTGTGAATGAGGGGGAGGTGGTGGCGGTGGTGCTTGGGGCGTAAGCACAAAAGGCAACCACGGACGGCAACCACGCACGCATTGAAATGCCCGGCCTGGCTGCGCCCATCGCTGCCAGGCCGGGCAGGTTCGCCAGGGCAATGCTAGTTTTTCATGGCAGCCATCACCCCCACTGCAATCGGGGCGAGCGGAATTGCGAGGAGGAAGATCGCGCCGTCCGCAGCGACCGTGATCGGTGTCAGCAGTGCCAGGGCAGCCTTGCCGCCGACGGCCCTCTCGACATTGACGGAGATGGTATAGGTCTGATTAAGCTGCTTGGCCCGATCCGACATGGCAAATCGCCCAGCGCGATAGCGCTTCCCTTCCATGTAATAGGAACGGGACAGCATGTCATCCGAACCCCCACGCCCGCTCCGCTTGAAACCCAAGGCCGTTGCCTGTTGCTGCGCGTCCTCCGCGGCCGCGCCGTCGAGCGACAAGGTGACACGGCCCTTCAACTCCCCCTCCCGGTCCACTCGAAATTCACTAAAACTTGCAACCAGCTTGGCATGCAAGCTGGACGAGATCGCCTGCATCAGGTTGGGGTTGGCATCCAGTACGTAATGAAACGTAGCACCAAGGATCACGATGGACTTGCCATCCTGCGAGATCAGGATCTGACTGACCGTTTCCGTATAAGCCTCGGTCTCCGTGGTTGTGATCTCCTTATAGAGCGCGCGGGTCATGCAGCCACCCAAAGCAAAGGGAGCGATCACGCCCCCCGCTAGAAACGTTCGTCGATGCATTCGTGCTCCTTGACGTTCGCGTGAGACGAAAGCCCCACATCGAGCGCGATGCTATGTCAAGGAAGCATGAGATGGCCGCAGGAATTTTCTGCTTTCTCCGGAGAAATTTCCTATTCGAGCATGAAAGCGATTTAGCGGAACACCAGAACCGGAATATCGCTATGCGTCAATACTTTCTGGGTTTCGCTGCCGAGTAACAAGCCGCTGATGCCGCGCCGCCCGTGCGACGCCATGTAGATCACATCGCAGCCAAGCTCCTTCGCCATGCCGATGATGCCGCGATAAGGCGCGGCCGCGGTGGAAGTAGCCCCCGTGCACGGCACGCCGGCCAGCGCCGCGGCCGCTTCCACCTTGGCCAGCTCCTCGCGCGCCGCAGCCTCGATGCGATGCTCGAAGACCGACTTCTTCTCATGGCCGGCGTCGCTGGACATCAGGAACGGATACTCCTCCAGGCACATATACGGGGTCAGCTTGGCGCCGGTCGTCCGCGCGAACTCGATGGCGGCCGGGAATGCCTTGCGCGAGAGTTCCGATCCGTCGATGGGGAGCAGGATGTGTTTGAACATGGGATGGCCTTTCGAATGTCGGATTTGGCGGATTGGAAATTGGCGTCAGGAAGCCGAAGCCTTGCGCAGGATGACGTACAGCTGGTCCTTCAGATGCAGTTTCTCCTTCTTGAGGATTTCGATGGCAGTGCCATCGGCGGGGACCAAGGCCGCCTCCATGTTCTTGATCTGTTCCATAATATCTGCTCAAAGTTGAGCATTGGATTTATCCGCACTTCGTTGACGCGGCTTGCGCCGCCCAACTGAAGCCCCTTGACGCTCAGTTGCGCCGGAGGA
>NZ_BAAILO010000092.1:0-5086 GCF_054589115.1 Cupriavidus sp. 8B
TCCGTCCGATGCCCAGGCAGTGCTCGACTCAGAAACGCTCAAGGCGATCGAACACGCCAAGGCCGACCCGCGCGCGAGACGCGCGTGAACTCGTTTCGCTGTACGCCGCACTGCTCTCGCATGGCACGGATCTCGATGCGAAGAGCGTTGCTGCGATGATTCCGCGATTAAGGTCAAGAAGGCGGGGTGAGTGCCGCCTCGAACCGACTGGGCAGCGGGCAGAGTTGTGAACTGTCGCAACGCGCGACACAAGACGCTGTCTCACCTGATTGCGGGACTGTGCGCGACCTATCCGATTGGCGCGGTGGCTAGGCAAAGTGATATCGCGCCTAGTTGGCCCGCCGCAACGCAATTCACTCGCTGGTTGTAAAACGGGAACGGTTGAATGGCGGGGTGTTACCCAGGAATCTCCCCGACGATGAGTGGCGAACAATGAACATACGAACACTGATCACCCTTGTGGGCCTGATTCCCATGCCTGCTGCGCTTGCGGTAGGGCCCCAGAAATGCACGATCGAGGGGCACTTCGCTCGCTTTGTAGGGAACGCTCAGGAACATCTGTTTGTGAATGGCGACTGGGCCTTTATGCGGGTCTACGCCTCGATCGACCCGTCCGACCGGCTTGATGACCGGAATCACCGCCAAATCCGGGCGCAGAGTTTTCGGGTTGTGGTGACCGACCTTCCCAATGAGGAGCTGTACCACTTCGATCTCATTGACCAACAGGGCGAGGTGGCATTCCCGGGAATTTCCTATGCCTGTGATCCAGGCGATCACTTCGACCAAGCAACCACGGGACACTGGCGACGGCTGCCAATGGGCGGCAATCCGTCGAAATCGAAGCTGCAGCTCGATCGATGGGACCCGGCGAACAACCGATGAGTCGCGGTGGGCCCCGCATACCTACTGGAGGCCGGCTCCCTGCTCAATGCGAAAAGCGCCGCCAGCGGGGACGTCCAGGCGCAGGGGGATGTCCGCGCTTCGGTCGATCCGCGCGAAGTCCCAGCAGCCTATGGGCGCAGCCGGTCTAAGTAAGGTACGCGACGTTTCTAACGCACATTGCTTGCACTGGTTGGGGCGGGAGGCGGCAGCGCGCCATCCCATCATTCTTTCAACATAACTTTTATGCGACGAAACTTGCTTGTAGCGGCTAAGCGGTAATGTCCGATTCTAGCGAGCGGCTGGAGATCACCGATTGGCAATTCTGACGGCTGCTCAGCGATACAGGCAGGAAAGGTCCGTCCGGGCTGGTCTCCCGCCGATTGAGGCGCGCGGCCGGTCTTGGAGGGCTGCTGAAAGCAACGCGCACGCGGGTTCTGTCGCAGTAAGCATCCGGTAGAATTTGGCGATATTGAATTCGGTGCAGTGATACGGGCATGAATCCGGAAGTCGCGAAGGTCTTGAAGCGCCTACACTATCCGCCGGACGTGATGCTGACCTGCGTGCGCTGGTATGTGGCCTACCCGCCCAGCCTGCGTCACCTTGAGCAGATGATGGCCGAGCGCGGCATCGCAGTAGATCATTCAACCGTGCACCGCTGGGCGATCAAACTACTGCCGGCACTGCACAAGGTGTTCCGCCGACGAAAGCGGCCAGTGGGCAAGAGTTGGCGCATGGACGAGACCTATCTCAAGGTCCGAGGCGAGTGGAAATATCTCTATCGCGCGGTGGACAAGCGCGGCGATACCGTTGATTTTCTGTTGCGTGCCAGCCGGGACCACGCCGCCGCACGGCGCTTCTTCGACAAGGCGATTGACCAGAACGGCACCCCCGATACGGTGACCATCGATGGCAGCACCGCCAACCTGGCCGCGCTGCATGACATCAACTCCAAACGGGAGGCACCCATCGTCATTCGGCAGGTCAAATACCTGAACAACATCGTCGAGCAGGATCATCGGGCCATCAAGCGCGTCACTCGGCCGATGCTGGGATTCAAGGATTTCCGCTGCGCCAGCATCCTTCTCGGCGGCATCGAACTGATGCACATGATCGCCAAGGGTCTACGCGCTGGCCGCATCAGCAAAACCACTCCCGCCGAGTTCGGCCGCCTACGCGCCCTTATCGCGACAATTCCGCCCTTCGCCATGAGGGAGCGCGTTGGCTATACTCACCTAAGGAACTTGCGGACGATGAAGATAGCAGCACCAAGTCCCCCTGTGGCGCCACTAAGGCGGCAATGGCATTCTCCAGTTCGAGAGAACAGGCGTCACCGAACCCGCAGACCCAAAGACAGAGTGCTCATCCGCAACAGAGGCGAGCCTACCCATGACTGCAAAAGAATCCTTTCAGTCCCTTCGGTCGCACATCCTGTCTCTTGAAGACGAATTCACTGAGTGCCGTATCGTTGCCGTAGCCATCGCCAACGAGAACAATTGCTTCGCTCTGCGTCGCGTTGTTCTTGACAAGCATGGCACCATTTGGCTCGTCGGTTCGCCTACTTCGAGTAGTCACACCATCTCTGCTGCATGGAGTCATACCACCTACCAGTTTTGCGTCCAACCATCCACCGATGAAGTCCAGAAGGTCCAGTTTCTTGATCAGTCGGGCGCTCTCAAAAGTATCCTATAAGCATAAGGACTCGCGGGTTGCGGTCTGGCCCCTGACTGTATAAGGATGTGGTACCCGGTCCCGGAACGAGAAAGGCTGGGGAGCCGTGTCGAGCGGGATTTCCGTTAGCATCCCGACTACACAACGTGCCCAAGCAACGCCTCCTGGATGGCTCGTAGTGCCACTAAAATGTCTTTCCCGTCAAGGCTAACGTAGTGCCTATGCAGAACGTCGAAGCGCTTCGCGGTATCGCGTATCAAACCTGAGGCTTGTCCGCCACTCACCAGCAGGATGCAAGCCACCACGTCTGCGTTGGACGGACGAGGAGCCAACAATGAAACTGATTGAGCCGGACGAACATCGGGCATTCCTTGCTGCCCTGCAGCATAACGGTCTGGCAGAAGATGATTTCGAGCTTGCCGAAACCGATACGACGGACCCAAAGGGCGACGAAAACTTTGGTCTGCAGGGCTATGTCGCAGTAACCAGACGATCAACTCGAGTTACGCGGGAATACCCCATCGGCTACGAGACAGATTGGGTGCAGCGCTTCAGCAAAGATCTGGGAGCCTGCGCATTCGATAAGCTGGAATGAGATACCCCAGGCCATGAGGCGCGGGGGTAGGAAAGCCCGCCACCTGGCAGATAGGGATATTAGCCGGGAAGGCAGCCAAACTCGAAGGTGGTTGGAGCGTGCCCGAAGCCGGCAGAAGCATACTGCACATTGTCAGTGGAGATAGAACCATGAGGGCGCAGATTGATGAAGGCACCCTGGAAATCTGGGGAGAGAACCCGACGGAAACCTGGGCGTTGGGCAGGTGGCATAAAGAACACCGAATCAGTGCTGGCACGGTCAGTATCTACCCGGTCTCGCCAGAGATAGAACATAAGCCGCTACTCGGGAGCATGGAAGGGCTGGTAGTGGACGCCCACGACCAAGAGACGGATATGCTCACGGTTAGCCACCGTCCCAATGGTCTTTTAGTGGATGCGATTGACTTGGCGCCGTTTCAGATTGCGCGCATTGCACTATCGATGCTCCTGGGAAGAAATCCACTCTCTATCAAAGTGGGAGACGTTCTCGACTTTTATATCCATCCGCAGTTTGGTGAGTGGGTTGATGACTACAAGAAAGAGATGGAAACGCAAGCGACGAAGCGTTCGCTGACTTACCCGGGGTAGTCGCGAGCGGAAGACTCCGCAGTCATCCTTGACCTTGCCCCGTTTCCATTCACGGCAAGCCATGCTGGGCGGCGACAATCATTTTGTCCGGTCGTGTTGCCTCACTAAGGAATGTTACCCGACGATTTGTTGTCGTTTTGCCTTCTTCTTCATCTCTTTGTTCATGGCTTGCCGGGCGCGAAGCGCCCGGCCCCCTCGATCTTCATATTTTTTGCGACGGTTTTTACACTTCAGTCGGCATGACGGCGGACTTGTGCAGGCCGCCCAGGACCATTTCTTTCGCGCGCTCGACGCGCCACGCCTTGACTCGGCGCTGCAACGTCCGCAGTTGTGCCTTGCTGGCATACGCGTCCGGAACCATCGCGGCCAACCGATTCATCAATTCGGTGGCCGACGCAGAGGGCTCGGCAACCAACCACCCTTCGACAAGCGGCCACGCGTCGGCGAACGGATCCACCCGACTCCTCCACCAGTGCTTTGCGGTGGGCCGCTTGCGATGCGTTGGACGCGCCTCCCCGTCTATCCACGCCGAAGACAGGCTCGCGAGGAAGACGGCAACGTCTGATTCGCCCGCTGGCGCCGCTTCGGTACGCACGCCGTGGGCCGCGATGTCGCTCAACGTCTGCTGAGCAAGCCGGATCTCTTGCAGCAGCCGCACAGGATCCAGGCTTTTAAACTGCGCTGTCAGTTTCTCTTTGATCGAAGGCTCAACGCTACCGTGGGCCAGAAGCCGATCGCATGGCGTGGCTGGTGCGAAGTAGACCTTGTGCACACGCGCGCCGTCGCGCGTCTTCGACTTCAACTTGAACGAAGGTTGGAAGAAGTTGATGTACAGCCGCGATGACGCATACAACTGCGCCAGGGCGTTCGTGGCATCGGCGCCGCTCAGGCGCCCAAAGCCGACCAACCGCCGCACCACGGCGCCATTCTTCTGCTCAACCCAGGCCTGATCGTTCTTCTTGTAGGCCCGCGAGCGGGTCTGCTCAAGGCGACGTCCCTTGCAGTAGTCGTAGACACTCTGGTTCATGAAGGCGCCGTCGTTATCCGAGTCCACTCCAAGCATCGCGAATGGCAGATCGGCAGCCACTTTGTCGAACCCTTCGATTACCAGCATCTGGTTGCGCGTCCTCATGGCCACGCATTCTGTCCAGCCGCTGGCGATGTCGGTCAACGTGAGGGTGTGGACGAAGTCACCGTCGGTCTTCGGGCCACCACAGTGTTCGACCATGTCGATCTCGAAGTAGCCGGGTGGCGGATCGCGCCAGTCGGCGAAGGTGCGTACCGGGATGCTGCGTCGGATGGCCGAGCCGACGCCTTTGCGGCGTTTGCGCTGCCCGTCGATGTGTGAACGCGT
>NZ_BAAILO010000093.1:0-62529 GCF_054589115.1 Cupriavidus sp. 8B
TTGATCAACGCTTCCTTTTCAACGCTTTGTCCAGGGAAAACACAAGTTACCTTCAATCAGGAGACATTGCAACTTTGAGCAATTCCAGATCGTTCCAGCGCTTTAAGAGGACGCCTTCGGCGTCCGCGCTATCCATCCCCGCCCTAAAGGGCGAGGTTTCCCGAGCAAACTGATGAAATTCGCAACGCAGGCCGGGCGCGCAGCAGAAGAGCGCCAGACCCGGCATCCCATGGCGCAGCCGCAAGCGGCAGCCACCCGTCCCATCGTGCTGCGTACCAAAGGGCGCCGGCATGGCCCCGTCACGCGGATCGTCAGCCCGGGAGACGTGGGGCAGCTGATCAAGCCCTTTGTCTTTCTCGACTACTTCGACTTCGCGCCTTCCGGCGACGCGCTGTTCCCCATGCACCCGCATTCGGGCATTGCCACGCTCACCGTGCTGATCGAGGGCGAACTGAACTATGAGGACACGACCGGTGCGGCCGGTGTGCTGCCTTCAGGCAGCGTGGAGTGGATGCGAGCTGGAAATGGCATCTGGCACGGCGCCAGTCCCGCCAAGGGAGAGAGGTTCCAAGGCTATCAGCTTTGGGTCGCCTTGCCGCGCAGTCTCGAGAACGGGCTGCCGCATAGCCAGTACCTCCCCGCTTCGTCGATCCCGCGCACGGGTCCGGCACGCGTGATTCTCGGCACCCAGTCCGGCAGGAACAGCCCGGTTGCCGCGCCTTCCGGCGTGGCGCTGCAGCACGTGCGCCTGGCCGCCGGCGAGCGCTGGCGCTACCAGCCGCCGGAAGGCCACACCGTGGCCTGGGCACATGCCAACCGCGGCACGCTGGCTGTCGACGACGAGTTCCTGCACAACGAACTCGTTGTCTTCGCCCAATCGGAAGACCCGCTCGAATTCGCAGCCCAGTCAGATGCGGATTTCATCGTCGCATCGGCAGTCCCGCATCCGCACGACCTGTCGCTTGGCTACTACTCCGTCCATACGTCCGACGAGGCGCTCCGCAAGGGCGAAGCCGAGATCGCCAGGATCGGCATGCAACTGCGCGCCGAGGGTCGCCTGCGGTAACCCGAAGCAGCCGCAGGACACGCACTTTCCGCTTAATTACCCATTACCCATTACCCACGACTTACTACTCACTTCTTACCCATCACCTCACATTTCTAAAACAAAGGATGCAAGCCATGAATTCGACCAACGCAAACGCGCACCCGGCCCTTCCCCTGATCGGCCGCACTCTCATCGCCGCCATTTTCCTCGTCAGCGGCTTTGGCAAATTGATGGCGCCTGCCGCTACCATCGGCTATATCGGCTCGCTCGGCCTGCCTGCGCCGGCGCTGGGCTATTTCGGTGCGCTGGTGCTCGAACTAGCCGGCAGCGTGCTGCTGATCGCCGGCTACCGCACGCGACTGATGGCCGCGCTGCTTGCGGTCTACGCCGTGGTGACGGCGCTGATCTTCCACCATGCGCTGGGCGATCAGAACCAGATGTTCCACTTCCTGAAAAACCTGGCCATGGCCGGCGGCCTGGTGCAGGTGATGCACTATGGCGCCGGCGCGTTCAGCCTCGACGGCCGCCGCACGCCAGCGATGCGGGCTGTGGCGGCGCAATAACGGCGAGGTCTCGCAACCCGGGATAGTCGGGGTACCACTTCGCTGCCCGGATTCCAGTTTTTCCACGTTCGTGACGCCGCATCGGTAGGTGGAAAATCTTGACGCATAGATTCTTGAATCGCCGTGGATCAAAAGGCGGCGCGGGGCGGCGGCAATTTCCTTGTCTTCCCAATCCTGCCGAAGCCCACGACATCCACGACATCCCCTGGGTGTAGCTCCCAGAATGTCGCCTGGATTGAAAATGGTGGGGTCGGTCATCCCCTCAAGCATCGATGGTGCACCGTCCTTATTGAAGATGCCACGCCAGGACGCTATGAGTTCTGAGTGAAGTGCCGGATGAGGTAGAGGCTTATGCTTGTATGCCGAAAGCCTCACCGCCGAGCATTTGGCTTCGAAAACCTCCGCCTGTGCAGCCGTTCCAAGAAACCAGTAGTTCAGGGGATGATGCCATGCGTCATAGTCCGAGAGAACAACTCGCTCATCGCCAATATCAAGCGTCAGGAGCACGGCATCGCCGTCGATCGCATTGTCTCTGACGCGCCGATAGCGCAAATCCGGACGCGCCTTTTTCTTACCTTCCCACAAATACCAAGCCCACACTGGATATGTGACCCCTCTCGGGCGGCGTCCACATCGTTGCTCCATCTCGCCAACGAGCCAGTCATACGCCGACTGAAAGTCGAGATCTGCCTCCGGATGAACAAACGGCTCCGATCGGAACGACTGCCCGCGAAGAAGAGCATGGTAGACGTTTGCTGGTTGTATTGTATAAAGGCGCAATTCATTTCCTGGCGGGCATCAATCCGGTGGTGCGCGGCACTTATGATCGTTTAACTATAAGGCGGCTATCCGAATAACGCGACGTTGATGTTCCGAATCGGATCGCGAGTACGCAGCAATGGTGGAGGGAGGACACCGCGACCTGAGCGGTGACTGTTCGCTGTTGAAAAGCCGACATCCAGCGCCGATGGTCAAAAGCAAATGACCGGCAATGGCGTGCGCGCCTGCAACAACGACCTCGGCCGAGAACAGTCGCGTTCAAATCGCTGACGCACCATGCAGCGTGCCTGTCGGCCGTTCCTCCGCCCAGCCTACTCAAGCGTCGCACGCGCCAGGAATGGTGCCAACTGTGCTCGGGCCATCTCCGGCGTCACGACTTCTGCCGGCGCCAGTTTTTCGTAGCTGTAGCTCTCCAGGTCATCGTAGATCCGCTCCGCGATCAGCCTGGGCCTGGCCTCGCTGGTATAGGTAAAGATCTGGAACAGGTGATGTGTCATGAGGTAGTGCGCTGCGGGATCCGCGTCGATATCATGCCCCGTGAGCGTCGCACCTGGAACGACGTGCGTCCAGACGGCCTCGGTGGTGACGCCATAGTCTTCGACGCCCATGTTCATGGTCCGCGCACCCATTACGTTGGTCCGGGTTTCGAACGCTTCGCGGTAGAAGCCTTCGACGGCGGCCTTGCCCGTGAGCACCTTCATTTCCCGCCGGTCTCCCACGCGGTACATGGGCTCTTCCACGGTGAGTTCGGGCACGATGATCTGGTTCCAGTAGCCGGATACTTCCAGCAGGAGGTGGCGCAGGTAGTTCTTGAGGATTGCCCTGTGCAGAGGATTCTCTGTGTTATGCAGGAACCTCTCCACCTGCCTGGGCCATTCCGTGACGTCGAACCTCGGCGAGACATTCATCAGGGTCAGGGCGTCTGCCGTGCGCAGGTCGGTGCGCCCATTGATCAGTGTGGTGTGTTGCATCGTTGGGTTTCCAGGTAGCTTAGAGGCGGGGGCGGGCAGGCGCCGGTGCCGACCGTCGCGGCACGAGGCAGGGTGCTTGCGCCGCGGGCGCCTCAGGGAATGAGAATTGCCGTGCCACAGCGGCGTCGTTCGGCGATGTCTTCATGCGCGCGCGACGCGTCGGCGAGCGGGTAGCGCACAACCTCGGTCTCGCCGAAGACACCAGCACGCAGCGCTTCGAACACCGCGGCGACGGCTTCGTCGCGCGCCTGGCCTTGCAGGTGTTGGGCCATCGGTCCTCCGGCGACACGCACTTGCCGAGCCGCGAGGGCGGCATTGTCGATTTCGGGCGCGCCCGAGGCGGCGCCGATGTTCACGATCGTCCCGCCATCCCGCACCGCGGCCACGGAAGCCGCGAAGGTGGCCCGGCCCACGAACTCATAGACGACGTCGACGCCATCAGGCGCGATGTCGCGGATCTGCGCACCAAGATCCGGATCGTCCGAGGCCAGTGCATGATCGACATCCGCGCGCAGCGTGTCTTGCTTGGCAACGCTGCCGGTGCCGATCACCGTAGCGCCGAGCGCGCGTGCCCAGCGCGAGAGGAGCCGGCCGACCGCGCTGGTCGCGCCCTGGACGAGTATGGTTTCGCCACGCTTGATCTGATGGAACCCGTGAAGGCCGGACCATGCCGTCAGGCCTTTGGTCAGGACTGCCGCTGCCTGCTCGGCCGACACATCCTGTGGCAGCTTGACGAGGGCTTGGGCGTCAATGGTCCGCTCTTGTGCGTAGCTTCCCGGAGACAGGAAGTAGGCGACGCGATCGCCCACGGCGAGCCCGTGTACGCCTTCGCCCAGGGCTTCGACGACCCCGGCGCCTTCGACGCCTGGGATGGAAGGCAACGACACCGGGTAGATGCCCTTGCGGAAGATAGTGTCGATGAAGTTGACGCCAATGGCCTCGTGGCGCAGGCGAACCTCGCCAAGGCCGGGTTGCGCAAGGGTTTGCTGTTCCACCTCAAGGACCTCGGGGCCGCCGTGGACGTGGAATCGGATGACGGTGCTCATGTCTTGTACTCCTGTAAATGGGCTGTAGTGCTTGTCTTCAGATCACGGCCAGCAGTCCGCCGTCGACGAGCAAGGCGGTGCCGGTCACAAAACTGGAAAGATCGGAGCCCAGCCACGCAACCGCGTCACCGATCTCCGAGGGCTTCCCGAACCGGCGCAACGGAGTGCGCAGGCGAAAGCCCTCTGCCGCTTGGGCGATACCGGGGCTTGTGCGCAGCAGGTGCGTATCGATGGTCCCTGGGGCAACGGCGTTGACGCGAATGCTGTCCGGCCCCAGGGCATCGGCCAGGGACTTGGCCATCAGCACGACCCCGCCCTTGCTGGTGGAGTAGCCCACCGTAATGCCTGCGCCGGCGATCCCGCCCATGCTGGCCATGAGCACGATGCTTCCCGCCTTGCCGTTGGCCTTCATCTGCCGGGCGGCGGCCTGCGCGCTGAAGAGCGTACCGTCCAGGTTCACCCGCATCAGGCGATGGAAGTCCTCTTCGGTGACGTCGAATCCGTCGGCTTTTGCCGTGATCCCGGCGTTTGCCACCATTACGTCGATGCCGCCAAACGCCTCTGCCGCGTTGACCAGCTCATCGACGTCGGCGCGCTGGCTGACGTCAGCCCGATGGAACCGTGCGGGCACACCGATATCCGCGATCTCGTCGAGGGTGGAGCGCCCGCCCTCGCGCGGCTCGGCATTCAGATCCGAGACGATGATCGCCTTGGCGCCATGGCGGGCAGCCTGGACGGCAACCGCCTTGCCGATGCCACTGGCCGCACCGGTCACAACCACGACCTTGCCAGTGAGGATGTTGGTGTTCATGTGGGCTCTCCCGATCCGATGGGCCATGCTCCGAGCTGTTGAAGCACCGAGAACAGATTGGCGACACCCCAGTGCTCGGTGATCTTGCCGTCTTGCACGCGCATGGCGTCGACCGTCTCGAACTGCACCGCGCGGTTCGTCGGCGCGACACCCAAGAAGTCGCCCTTGTGCGTGCCGTGGTAGGTCTTGTAGGTGGTGACCACATCGCCGTGCGCGCGCTGCCAGTGGATTTCGGCGTGGAAGTCGGGGAATGCCTCGCGCAACTTGCGATACAGGCCCAACGCGCCGGCCTTGTCCGGGGTGCAGTTCGGTTGCGGAGTGTGGTCCAGGAAGTCGTCCGAGAACAGCGCGTCGAACAGGGCCCAGTCACCGCCGCCCTGGACTTCCGCGGTATTGCGACGCACGACGGCCTTGGCGATCTCGCCGATGTCTTGTTGTTGCATGATTTGCTCCGTTTGTAGGGGTAGCTCTTGCTGCGAGAGGTTTGCCGTGTTCAGGCGCGAAGCTTGGCCGCCGTCTTCGCGACCAGTTTCCCCTGGTGGCGGGCGCCCGCGAGGTCGATCTCGCTCGGCTGGCGCGAGCCGTCGCCACCGGCAACGGTGGTCGCGCCATACGGGGCACCGCCGACAATCTCCGTCATGCTCATCTGGCCCTGATGGCTATATGGCAGGCCCACGATCGTCATGCCGAAGTGAAGCAGGTTGGCGATGATGGCGAAAAGGGTGGTTTCCTGGCCGCCGTGCTGTGTCGCACTCGACGAGAACGCCGCGCCGACTTTGCCGTTGAGCGCGCCGCGTGCCCAGAGGCCGCCGGCCTGGTCAAGAAACGCTGCCATCTGCGAGGACATGCGGCCGAAGCGCGTACCGGTGCCGACGACGATCGCATCGTAGTGCTCGAGTTCGGCAACCGTGGCGATCGGAGCGGATTGATCAAGCTTGAAGTGAGCGCTCCTGGCAATGCCTTCCGGCACGGTCTCGGGCACGCGCTTGACGTCGACAAGAGCGCCCGCTGCGCGCGCGCCTTCGGCAATGGCATCGGCCATTTTTTCGATGTGACCGTACGACGAGTAATACAGAACAAGAACCTTGGCCATCTGAACTCTCCTGGTGGCGCGGCTCCGCGAGCCGTGTGAGTTGAATCGTAGCGGCCGCCTATCCATCTAGGTAGCCTATTTATTTCGATGAGAAGCATCTAGAAAGTAGATGGATTGACGCCCTCAAAGCGACGTGCGGCCGGTGGTGACCGCGGTACGTCCTGAGCGCCGGTGTATGCTCGTGACCAGGTCGGGCTGCCAGATGCAGCATGGGGAGCGGGCCAGCTGGAACGCCGCCCTAACTGCTCGGGGCGTCAAGCCCCATCCATCCCATCCAATGGCTTCGGTTTCTTCGCGACACCATGAGACTCGTGCTTGATTTCGGACAGGCGGGCGGGGTTGCCCATTGGCAGCCATGGCAGGTGCGGCGGCCCAAGCTTTCCCGGGCCGTGTTCCTTGCTGCCGGCATGCTTGCCGCTGCCCTGCTGGGCGTGACAAGTGGGCACGCAAGCGCTGGCCAGATATGCGATGCGCCCTACATCCATGACGGCGGGAAAATCCGCTTCGAGGCGGACGGAATGACGCCGATGACGACGCTCGCATTCCTCAGCAACGTCAATGACCTGGAGCGGGATACTTGCGCGCTTGACCTGGATATTTACTCGAAGTCGGCGTTGCGCCGGTTGATGGGGCCGCCTGTGGAGACGGTACAGCATCATCGCATCGTGATCGACGAGCGGTCCGGGCAGCCCCTTGTCAGCAGCGTGAACGCGCGCGTTCACGCTTACGGCCGTTATAGCGAAATGATCGGGGAAATGAGTACGAATTCGAATGGATTGCTGCTTTATCCGCCGGCGCTGGTCGAAGGGCAGGTGCTTCCTCCAGAGACCTTCGTATCCCGCTACTACTTTCGTATCGTCGATCGTGGTACTGGCTCCACCATCTCCGAAATGGTCGCTTCCAATGTCCGCCTGACCTTGTCCGATCGCACGGTTGGCGCTCTGCAGCGCCTGACGCTCGCGTCCGGCACGCTTCTTTGCTGGCCGATCCGCTATACCAAGTTCGTGGATACGGGCAGCTTCCGGCTGGGCGACATCGTGGTCGAACTGGAGCCGACGCTGCTCGATATGACGGACTGGTATTGCCCGGCTCGGCGCTTCGTCATGCGGCAGGAAGTCCGCTACCAGAATCGGCTGCAAATCGTCGGTGTGGCGGAGATTGAATAGCTGGCCATGGCCCGAGGGCGCAGCTTGGAAGGGCTGGCCACCAACCGCCGCAGCGGCCAGGCGGTGGGAGTCGCCCCGTTCCCGCGTCTATCCTCCCGTCAGGGAAATTGACTAACCGATCGGCCGGTCGGCCAATGGATCAGGTTCGCCGCAAGCCTGCGCAGGGGTCGCGGCGCTCCCGGGATGGCTGAAACAGTTGACTAGTTTTTTCATCAGCATAAAATAGCTTTCACAAACATGAAAAACAGATTGGCTTGACGGCACCCCACAAGGGGTGCGGCCTGGCCGGCATGGAGACTGCAATGACCCCCCCGTCGTCCTCACCGACTTACTTCGTCCGTGCCGAGGAAGTGCCCGGCTACCATCCGGCCAACCATGTCGGCACGCTGAACCGCCGCATCATCGGACGCGAGAATGTCGGCGCCACCCAGCTTGAAGTCATCCACGGCACCATCGAGCGCGGCAAGGGCGCCTTGCCGCACGCGCATCCCGGCATCGAGCAAGTCTGCTATGTGCTGGAGGGTCGGGCGCGCGCCGAGGTGAACGGGCAGTCGCGCGAGCTTGGCCCCGGCGATTGCTGCTTCTTCCCGGCCGAGGCCATGCATGTGTTCACGGTGATCAGCGACGAGCCCGTGAAGCTGCTGGTGATCTACGCCCCGCCTTACGAGGAATCCCCGGAGCGCGTGATCCGTCCCGCCTGAGGACAGCTGCCGACCGCTGCCGACCGCTGCCGACCGCTGCCGACCGCTGCGCATTGCCGCCATTCCGCCCGGGTGCGTGCACCCGCTGCGACGTTTGTTGTTCAAGCCTGGTAGGAGAACCCGATGACTCTGTCTTCCCGACGCCGTTTGCTGGTGTGCGCCGCTATCTGGAGTGCCATGCCCGCATTGGCGTGGAGCAGCGCCTATCCCACCAAGCCGATCCGCATGGTGGTGCCTTACGCGCCGGGCGGCGCCACCGACGTAGTGGCGCGGCTGCTGTCGCAGAAGCTGGCGGAGGCCTTGAAGCAGCCGGTGGTAGTGGAGAACCGTCCCGGCGCCAACGGCATCATCGGTACCGATGTGGTTGCGCGTGCCGCGCCCGATGGCTATACGTTGCTGCTCAACACCGCCGGCGCGCAGACGCTCAGCCCCGTGCTGTACAAGGCCGGCTACGAGCCGCTGAAGAGCTTTGCGCCCATCAGCCTGATCAGCAGCATCGGTTTTGTGATGGTGGTCCACCCGTCGGTGCCGGCCAAGACCGTGCAGGAGTTTGTCGGGCTGGCTCGCGCCAAGAGCCGGCCGCTGAGCTTGTCGGCTGGCAGCAGCATGATCGAGCTGATCGGGGAGACGTTCAAATCCACTGCCGGCACGCCGGACGTGGTTAGCGTGTCGTACCGGGGCACCGGTCCGCAGATGCAGGCCGTGGTGGCGGGCGAGGTCGACATGACCATCGACCCGTTCAACTCGATGGCGATGATCCGGGCCGGCAGGCTGCGCCCGCTGGCCGTGCTGTCGCCCAAGCGCTCGCCGGCGCTGCCCGATGTGCCGACCATGCAGGAGGCCGGTATCCAGGGCATGAACTTCAATTCCTGGGCCGGCCTGCTGGCGCCGGCAGGCACGCCGAAGGAAATCGTCACCCGGCTGAACCAGGAAATCGTGCGGATCGTCGCGATGCCGGATATCAAGGAGCGCCTTGCCGCCATCGACTACGAGGCCGTCGGCAGCACGCCCGAGCAGTTCGCCACCATCATCGCCGATGACGCCGCGCGCTGGGCCAAGCTGGTAAAGGACACGAACTACAAAGAGAAGACCGCGCCATGAAGTGGCGTGGCGCCCCGTGGGCATCGCAGCGACAAAGCTAATCCACGACAACGAGATAGCTAGCCAAAAAAACAGGAGACAACACTATGCCAAGCCTCACCACGCTGCTGCGCGCCGCGCTGCCATTGCTGAGCCTCGCCGCAGCGCCGTTCGCGGCGGCGGCAGACGCGTATCCCAGCAAACCGATCCGCATGGTGGTGCCGTTCGCCGCCGGCAGCGGCACCGACGCGGTGGCCCGCATCACCGCCAAGGAGCTCGGTGATGCGCTCAAGGCCAATGTGGTGGTGGACAACCGCCCCGGGGCAAACGGCGCGATTGCCGCCGAGATCGTCGCGCAGGCCGCGCCGGACGGCTACACGCTGTTCATGACCACCAACACGACCCATTCGGCCAACCCTTCGCTGATGAAGAAGCTGCCGTACGACCCGATCCGCGACTTCACGCCGGTGGCGCGCATGGGCAACCTGCCGTTCATGCTGGTGGTCAATCCCAAGCTACCGGTCAAGACCGTGGCGGAGCTGATTGCCTACGCGCGCACGCATCCGGGCATGTCTTACGCCAGCGGCAACAGCACCGGCATCGTGTCGGGCGCCACGCTCGGGCGCATGGCCGGGCTGGACCTGTTGCATGTGCCGTACAAGAGCACGCCGCCGGCCATGACCGACGTGATTGCAGGGCAGGTGCCGATGATGTTCGTCGACGTGGCGGCCGGCATTGCCAACGTGAAGGCGGGCAAGCTGCGCGCGCTGGCGGTGACCACCGCGCAGCGCAGCCGGCTGCTGCCGGAGCTGCCGCCGCTGGCTGACACGCCTGAGCTGAAGGGCTTCGACATTACTTCCTGGAATGGCGTGTTCGCGCCGGCGAAGGCGCCCGCGGAGGTGGTCGAGCGGCTCAACCGCGAGCTGTCGCGCATCGCCGCGAGCAAGGAAGTGGCACCGCGCTTCGAGGCGCTGGGCTTTGAGGCATTCGGGCAATCGCCCAAGCAGTTCTCCGGCTTTGTGGCCGGCGAGCTGGTCAAGTGGACCAAGCTGGTCAAGGACGCTGGCATCCAGCCGGAGTGAGGCAGGCATGAACTTTGAAAGAACCCCCGAGCAGCGCGCCATCGTCGAAGCGGTGACGCAGCTATGCAGCGATTTTGGCGCCGACTACTGGTCGGGGCTGGACGACGAAGGCAAATTTCCTCACGCGTTTCACCAGGCCATGGCGCAGGCGGGCTGGCTCGGCATCGCGATGCCGGAAGCGTATGGCGGCGCCGGGCTGGGCATTACCGAGGCGGCGCTGATCATGCAGACGGTGTCGGCGTCCGGCGCGGGGTTTTCCGGCGCGTCGGCCATCCATATGAATGTGTTCGGACTCAACCCGGTGGTGGTGTTCGGCAACGACCGCCAGAAGGAGGCGGCGCTGCCGCCGCTGATCGCCGGGACCGAGAAAGCCTGCTTCGCCGTGACCGAGCCCGACGCCGGCCTGGACACCACCCATCTCAAGACCCAGGCCGTGCTGTCGGCGGATGGCGGCAGCTATCGCGTGGACGGCCGCAAGATCTGGATCTCCACCGCGCAGGTCGCCGACCGCATGCTGTTGCTGGCCCGCACCACGCCGCTGGACAAGGTGGCCAAGCCGACGCAGGGGCTGAGCCTGTTCTACACGGCGCTGGACCGCAAGCACATCGAGGTGCGCGAGATCCACAAGATGGGGCGCGCCGCGGTGGACTCCAACATGCTCTTTATCGACGGGCTGACGGTGCCGGTGGCGGACCGCATCGGGGAGGAAGGGCGCGGCTTCGAGTACATCCTGCATGGCCTCAATCCCGAGCGCATCCTGATTGCCGCCGAAGCCGTCGGCCTTGGCCGCGTCGCGCTGGAGGCGGCAACACGGTATGCCAAGGAGCGCACCGTGTTCGGGCGCCCGATCGGCCAGAACCAGGGCATCCAGCATCCGCTGGCGCAAGCGTGGATGGCGCTGGAAGCCGCTGACATGATGGTGTGGAAGGCGGCCTGGCTGTACGACAACGGCAAGCCTTGCGGGGCCGAGGCCAATACCGCCAAGTACCTCGCGGCGGAGGCCGCGCACCAGGCCTGCCAGACCGCGGTCCTGACGTTGGGCGGCATGGGCTATGCGCGCGAATACCAGGTGGAGCGTTACCTGCGGGAGTCCTATATCCCGCGGATTGCTCCGGTCAGCGCGCAGCTCATCATGTGCCATATCGCTGAGCGCGTGCTGGGTTTGCCGAAGTCGTATTGATCTCGCTCTTGATGCATTGCCTGCTAATCCGTCCGGCGGCATTGCCATTCTTTCAGCGATGAAAACAATAAAAAAATGCGCCGCATTTTCCATGCGGCGCATTTTCATTTCAGGAAGTCAGCCTGCGCTACAGCCGGCCCATGACCACCAGGATCACGACGATCAGCACGACCAGGCCGAGGCCGCCGCTGGGGTAGTAGCCCCATCCCGTGCTGTACGGCCACGTTGGCAGTGCGCCGATCAGCAGCAGGATAAGAAGGATAAGCAGGATCGTACCGATGGCCATGATTGGCTCCTTGATGGGGGATCAGCGTGGGATTCGCGCTATCTCGTGATCTCGTTGTGTCTCTTTACTTGCCCAGTTCGTGGCCGATGACGCCGCCAACCACCGCGCCGCCAATCGTGCCGGCGGTGCTGCCGTGCGACAGTTCATGGCCAGCCACGCCGCCAGCCACTGCGCCGGTAGCCGTGCAACCGTTCAATCCGATCAGTAGTGCGGCGCCCGCGATGAGCGCGCTTGCCAGTCTCAACATGTTGGTCTCCTACGTGCTTGATGCCGCGTACGGCACTGAAGGCGCTAACGGGCGCGCCTGCCATGCCTACAAGATAGCCGGGTGCGCAGACCGGCCCAGCGGGACGGCCTCTGATATGGATGTAGGAATTGGATGACGCCGCGAGCGCGGCGCCAGGAAGGAAGCTGGAGGGTGGGGGTGACGAACAGCCGGCGAAGCGGGCAGCACACGTGCCCGGCAGCCGTTCGGTCAGCGCAGGATCAACGCAGGCGCTTGATCAGCGAGGAGGTGTCGGCACGGCCGCAGCCGTCTTGCTGCAGGTCCGCGTAGAACTGGTCCACCACGGCGGTGACCGGCAGGCTGGCGCCGTTGCGGCGCGCCTCGTCCAGGCACAGGCCCAGATCCTTGCGCATCCAGTCCACCGCGAAGCCGAAATCGAACTTGTCTTCGATCATGGTGGGGCCGCGGTGTTCCAGCTGCCAGGAGCCGGCAGCGCCCTTGCTGATCACGTCCAGCACCACCTTCATGTCCAGGCCGGCGCGCTCGCCAAAGGCGATGGCTTCGGACAGGCCCTGCAGCAGGCCAGCGATGCAGATCTGGTTAACCATCTTGGCCAGCTGGCCCGCACCGCAGCCGCCAATGCGGGTGACGGCGCGCCCATAGGCGCCCAGGACTGCTTCGACCCGGCTGAACACGGCCTCGTCGGCACCGCACATGATGGTCAGGATGCCCTTTTGCGCGCCGACTTCGCCGCCCGAGACGGGCGCGTCGACAAAGTGCAGACCCCGTTCGCTAGCCGCGGCATACAACTCGCGCGCCACATTGGCGCTGGCCGTGGTGTGGTCCACGAACACGCAGCCTTCCGGCGCGTTGCTGTAGGCGCCGTCCTTGCCAGCGAGCACCGAGCGCAGGTCATCGTCGTTGCCCACGCAGGAGCAGACCACTTCGGCGCCTTGCGCTGCCAGCGCCGGCGTGGCAGCCGACTTGCCGCCGAACGCCGCGACCCACTGCTCGGCCTTGCTAGCCGTGCGGTTGTAGACGGTGACCTGATGGCCGTTGGCGGCGAGGTGGCCCGCCATGTGATAGCCCATGACACCCAGGCCGATAAATGCAACGCGCATGACTTGAAAACTCCGAAGCCCGAGTTTGGCGGCGGGCGAGTGTATGGTCAGGTGGGCAACCCACCGAAGCCGGGAATGCTGCCATTCTTGCACTGCAACGTCAACAAGCGCTGGCGTGGGAAATTGTTGTGCGTACTCGCGTGTCGGGCGCAGCGAGCCGGCCAACAAGCCTCAGCGCATGCTGCGGTTACTGACTACCAAGCGATGGCCGCGCTAGCTGCCGATAGGCAGCGGGCTTCATGGCGCTGAAGGCACGCCGATCGAACCGGTTGACGGTAGCCGACGTGGCCGCGGCGCTAATGCAAGCGGCGCCGCTGCGTCTTCCAGAAGGCGTTGCACCTTGCGCGCGATCTCCACCTTGGCCAGCCGGGCGCAGCATGGCGTTGCCATCACTCAGCAGGCGGTGGACGGGCTGGCTGCCTGGTAGGCCCGGCGGGGCAGGCTATTCGAAAGACACCTGGCCCGAACCGGTACGGCTGACGGCGCGCTGGTGCGGCTTGCCGGCAACGACGATGTCGCCCGATCCCGTCAGTGCCACGCTGGCCGCATCCGACGCATAGCCGAGGATGCGGCCCGAGCCGCTGAGCTGCGCGTCCAGCCTTTGTGCGCGCAAGGCGCTGGCATCCACCTCGCCGGAGCCGGAGATGGCGGCGCGCAAGCTGCCCACCGTGCCCTCGGCAACGATCGAGCCGGAACCGGACAGGCGCAGGTCGATGGATGCCTCGTGCAGGCCGGACGCCCGCAGGGTGCCGGCGCCGGGAATACTGACCGCCTGCAGCGATGGCCCGGTAATGGCTACCCTGAGCGGCGCCGCGAGCACGACCGGCGCGCTCAGGCCGATGGTCAGTTTGCCGTCGGCCAGGGTGGTGAGCACCAGCGGCAGGACGTCCGCGGGGCCGGTGATGGAAACGGAGTGCGTGCGCGAAGCCGAGAACAGCGCATCGACCGGGGCATTGAGCTGCACGCTGGAGAACGCGCCGACCAGGCGCTGCTCGGTCTTCTCGGGGCCACCTCCCTTGGTAGCGTCATGGGAAGTCACCACCTGGCCATTGACGATGACGACACTGCTGCCGGATGCGCCCGATGCGGAAATGCCGCTCTGGTTGATGACAACGGTACTTTGCTGGGCCAGCGCCGCGCTGGCAAGGCAGCCGGATGCCACCCAGGTGGCGCGTAGCAGGTTGATGCGGGTCATGTCGATCCTTCAGGCTGGCTGGCTTCCCGGTGAAACGTGTACTTGTCCTTGCCGGTCCTCTTTGAATCATAGAGCGCTTCATCGGCTTTGATGAGCGCCTTGGTGAGCGTGTCGCCGCAGACCAGGTGGGTGACGCCAATGCTGATGGTCACGGTGTGCGCCGATGGCACGTCCCGGATGCTGCCGCATAGCAGGTCGATGCGGATTTCCGTCTCGGCGCGCGTCATCCCCTTGAGATAAATGCCGAATTCTTCTGCGCCCAGGCGCGCGTACTGGCAATCCCCATCACCAGCTTGATCCCAGCGGCCACGTGCTTGAGCACTTCGTCGCCGATGTCGTGGCCATAGCGGTCATTGACCTTCTTGAAGTCGTCGATGTCCTGCACCGGCTTGTTCAGCAACGCGGACTCAACGGTGCGAAACACCATTCGACTCGCCTCTGGAGGATCAGATGGTCAGGTGGGGCAGGGCCGTACAACGAATAACGAATCCAGCGGCAATCATGCAAGGACTGGAAGCGTGCGGGCGCCGGGCGCAACCAGTTTCACACGGGCGTTTCGACGCCCTGGCCGAGCACGGAGCGGGGCGCTCATTTTCCGTTGCCGCGCTTGGTGGCGCGGCGCTCACACGCCTGCATCGCGGGGTTCCCTGTGGCGGGTCCCGATGCCTATGCTAGAGGTGGCGGTGGATCGCTTCGACTGAAGTGGCGGTCGTCGCCGAAGTCGGGTATCCCAGCGCAAAACGCCGCGATGCCCGGCGTTGTGCCAGGGCCGGAATGCACGATCCGGCGCGGGCGGTTCGTACGATTCGCGTTGGCAGTTGAGTAGGAGGAAACATGAGAACGCTGGGCTTGCTGTTCGCCACCACGTTGGCGATGGCGTCGCCGCTGCACGCATACGCAGCGGGTTGCCAATATGACATGCAGTGCAAAGGGGATCGGATCTGCCAGAAGGGCCAATGCATGTCTCCGGATGACGACGACCAGAGCGTCGACCAGCCCGCCAAGCCGCCAGCCTCTCGCATTGCTCCCGCGCCGGTGCCCGCCGCCAGCCAGGTGCCAGCGCCCATGTCCTCCCGCATGGCGAAGAGCGCGCCGCCTGCAACGCCCGTCCCGGGCGAGCCGCGCTTTTGCTGCACGGTAGCGGGCAGGCTCAAGCCATATAACAACGCGGCCTTCGACGCCGATACCATTGTCGGCGACGCTTGCCAGGGCATGACCAACTCGGGCAAGCCAGTGCCCGGCACCGCCTGCCAATGACGCAACATGGAGCCTGCGCGAGCGCTGATCCAGGCTTACCGGATCAGCGCTTTTTTTGATGAGCGAGGCGGGCAGCGCATTGCTGCTGGAAGACGTGACAGGCGATGCGGCGGCCTCGATGCTGGTCATCGACAAGTACCGCGCCGGGCGCCGGGTTTATTCGGCTGGCTTGTCCGGCTCCACGACCGGCTCCACAACGTCGGCCGGTGCCACCAGCAGCGCTGTCTTGCGCGGCGCGGCTTCGACTGTTGCTTGCGGCAGCGGCTTGCCGCCTGGCAGGTAGGCCGCGACCCACCCTGTTATCGCCGCGCCCATGGTGGGCAGCCCGTTGCTGTACTCCGGCAGAAAATCCCGGCCCATCAAGCACCACTGAAACGGGTCCTGGCCGCCGATCGCGGCGAAATGGCGTTGGACATTGTCGGAAAAATCAGCGTTCGCGCCAAACACGATCTCGATCAGGCTGTGGGTGTAGGCGGCAATGTGCTGCGCCATCACGTCGGCCAGCTCGGGCCGGAACGTGGTGAAGCTGAAGGGTTGCGCGGCCGCCTCGCGCAGGTAGTCGGTGCCCTCGGCGATGAGCGTCTTTGCCGTTTGCAGGTTCAGCGCGCTGATCTTCTGCGCCACCTGCGCCCAGGGGCTTGCCAGGCCGAAATCGATGACCGGGTAAGGCAGAGGCGCCTCGACGAGTTCAGCGTGAGAGGGGGTAGCCATGAGCGTCTCCGATAGTTCATGACGAGGCAACGCGTCCGAAGGGATTTCGTCGGTGGCAATCGTCACTTGCTGCGCCGCAGCATTGCGCTAGTCATCATAGGCGGAATCGTCGGGGTGTCAAGGCGTGAGATGGCAGGCGCCCGCCCCGTCACATGAGGGCGGGGCGGGCAAACTGCTTCCGGTATCGGGCGGTGGGGCCCGCGACGACGCTTACTCTGGCTTGACGCCCGCTTCCCGGATTACCGCGGTCCACTTCGCCAGCTCGGACTTGATGCGGGCCTGGGTCTGCGCCGGCGTGGTCCAGGTGGCGATGGCGCCTTGCTTGAGCAGGGAGGCCTTCACGTCGGGCTCGGCCAGGATCTTCTTGAGTTCGGCGTTGAGCCGGTCCACCACCGGGGCGGGGGTGCGGGCCGGGGCCACGATGCCGAACATGGAGTTGACCTCGAAGTCCTTCAGGCCCGCTTCATTGGCCGTCGGCACGTCGGGCAGCGCGGCCACGCGCTCGCTGGTGGTGACGGCCAGCGCGCGGATCTTGCCGCCCTTTACGTAGGACTGCGCCGCCGGCACGGTCTCGATCATGCTGAGCACCTGCCCGCCGATCAGGTCGGTCATGGCGGGGCCGCTGCCTTTGTACGGTACATGCAGCATATCCACGCCGGCCATGCGCTTGAACATCTCGCCGGCCAGGTGCTGCGGCGAGCCATTGCCGGCGGAGGCAAAGGTGATCGCGCCAGGGGTGGATTTTGCCAGCGCGATCAGCTCCGGCAGGCTGTTCGCCTTGACGCTGGGATTGACCACGAACACCAGCGGCACGGTGCCGACGATCGCCACCGGTGCGAAGCTCTTTTCGATGTCGTAGGAAACGCGGTTCTTGTATAGCGCCGCGTTGATCGCGTGGCTAGTCAGCGCACCCATCAGCAGGGTGTAGCCGTCGGCCGGCGACTTGGCGACGAGTTCCGCGCCGATATTGCCGGCCGCGCCGGCCCGGTTGTCGACCACGACCTGCTGGCCCAGCGCGGTGGACAGGTGCTGCGCCAGGGTGCGGCCGATGACGTCGGTGGCGCCACCTGGCGGATAGGGCACGACCAGGCGGATCGGCTTGGTGGGATAGTCGGCGGCCGCGGCCGGGCCAGGCCAGGCGCCCGCCAGCAAGGCGCCGGCGCTGGCCAGGGCAGAAAGCAACAGATGGCGCCTGCGCGCGAAAACGCCGCGGCGAGCGGGGCGTCGAATGCCGGTCATAGGGGAATCTCCTGCGCCGGGTTGATATGGATGGGAAGGCACAGCAAGGCTGTGCAGCGTGGGACGCCCGGCTCGTCGCTACGGCAGAGTGTAGGGACCGTCTCTTGATAGAAGAATCAGAATTTTTCTATCGACTGATCTGTATTTTCAATTAAAGGTGAGGGGTGGAGCTTTCCATTGCGGCGGGGCGGCAAGGCCAGATATGATGCTCACCTCGATTATCAATAATATTATTGGAGATAAGCATGGCCGGCCCCCTCGATTCCCCCAAGGACCCTTTCGCCTCGGCACAGGGGGGGCAGGACCCCTTCGAGCCGGCGCATGACGCCGAGAGCGGCCTGGGCAAGGGCCTGACCAACTATGGCGATAAAGGGTTCTCACTGTTCCTGCGCAAGGCCTTTATCAAGGGCGCGGGCTATACCGACGACGCGCTTTCCCGTCCGGTGATCGGCATCGTCAACACCAACAGCGGCTACAACCCCTGCCATGGCAACGCGCCGCAATTGGTGGAAGCCGTCAAGCGCGGTGTCATGCTGGCAGGCGGCCTGCCGGTGGACTTTCCCACCATCTCCGTGCATGAGAGCTTCTCGGCGCCGACCAGCATGTACCTGCGCAACCTCATGTCGATGGACACCGAGGAAATGATCCGCGCGCAGCCCATGGACGCGGTAGTGCTGATCGGCGGTTGCGACAAGACCGTGCCCGCGCAGTTGATGGGCGCGGCCTCGGCCGGGGTGCCGGCGATCCAGCTCGTCACCGGCTCCATGCTCACCGGCTCGCATCGCGGCGAGCGCGTGGGCGCGTGCACTGATTGCCGCCGCTATTGGGGCCGCTACCGCGCCGAGGAGATCGATGCGCCCGAGATTGCCGACGTAAACAACCAACTGGTAGCCAGCGTGGGCACCTGCTCGGTGATGGGCACGGCCAGCACCATGGCCTGCCTGACCGAAGCGCTCGGCATGATGGTGGCGGGTGGCGCATCGGCCCCGGCGGTCACCGCCGACCGCGTGCGGGTGGCCGAGCGCACCGGCACCACTGCCGTGGCCATGGCCCGCTCCGGGCTGACGCCGGACCGCATCCTGACTGGCAAGGCTATCGAGAACGCCATCCGCGTGCTGCTGGCCATCGGCGGGTCCACCAACGGCATCGTGCACCTGACCGCCATCGCCGGCCGCCTAGGCATCGACATCGACCTGGCGGGGCTGGACCGCATGAGCCGCGAGACGCCGGTGCTGGTGGACCTGAAGCCCTCCGGCCAGCATTACATGGAAGACTTCCACGCGGCGGGCGGCATGCCCGCGCTGCTGCGCGAGCTGCGCCCGCTGCTGCATCTGGACACGCTGACGGTCTCCGGCCGCACACTGGGCGAAGAACTCGACGCGGCACCCACCCCGTTCGCGCAGGATGTGATCCGCCCGTTCGACGCACCGATCTATCCGGTGGGCGGCCTGGCCGTCCTGCGCGGCAACCTGGCTCCGGGCGGCGCCATCATCAAGCAGTCCGCCGCTGATCCGGTGCTGATGGAGCATGAAGGGCGCGCCGTGGTGTTCGAAGATGCCGAGGACATGGCGTTGCGCATCGACGACGATGCGCTGGACGTGAATGCCGACGACATCCTGGTGCTCAAGCGCATCGGGCCGACCGGCGCGCCCGGGATGCCCGAGGCCGGCTACATGCCGATTCCCAGGAAGCTGGCGCGCGCCGGCGTGAAGGACATGGTGCGCATCTCGGACGGCCGCATGAGCGGGACCGCGGCCGGCACCATCGTGCTGCACGTGACGCCGGAAGCCGCCATCGGCGGCCCGCTGGCCCACGTGCGCAACGGCGACCGCATCCGCCTGTCGGTGGCGCGGCGCGAAATCTCCCTGCTGATCGACGACGCGGAACTGGCCCGCCGCGCGGCCGAGCACGAAGTGGTGCGTCCCACCGCCGAGCGCGGCTATCGCAAGTTGTTCCTGGCCACGGTGACGCAGGCCGACCAGGGCGTGGACTTCGATTTTCTGCGTGCCGCGCAGACCAGCGAAACCGTGCCGCGCAAGTCCTGAGAGTCCTGCCATGGATCGACCAACCCGTGCCGGTACGCACACACAAGCGGCGCATGGCATTCAGGGCGATGCCTCCGGTGGTGGCGCGCACGCCATGCTGGCCGCCGCCGCGATCCTTGAGGAAGACATCGTCTTTGGCTTGCTGAGTCCGCGCGAGCGGCTGGTCGAAGACGACCTGATGGCGCGCTTCAACCTGAAGCGCCATGTGGTGCGCCAACTCTTGGCCACGCTCGAAGGCATGGGCCTGGTCGAACGCAAGCGCAACGTTGGCGCGGTGGTGCGCGCCTTTCCGGCGCGCGAGGTCATGGAGCTGTACGCACTGCGCGAAGTGCTGGAGACGCACGCCGCCAGCCTGATTGCGCTGCCGGTACCGGCTGCGCGGTTGCAGGCGCTGGTGGCCGTGCAGCAGGAGCACGACGTTGCGGTGGCGGCGGGTGATGCGCGTGCCGTGTTTCGCATCAACCAGCGCTTTCACCGGGAGTTGTTCGCCCTGGTCGACAACGCGGTGCTGCGGCAGGCCATCGAGGAATACGCCCGCCGCGCCCATCCGATCCGCTTTGGCTCGCTGGCTGCAGCGGGCTATCGCGAGCGTGCCAGGCAGGAACACTGGGCCATGATCGAGGCCTTGCGCGCGGGCCGGCGCGAGGATCTTGTCGCGCTATGCCGTAGCCATCTGCTGCCTTCGCGCGATGCTTACCTGGCGGCGGAGCGGGAGCGTGCCGGAGGGCCCGCTTAGTACATTACATTATTTGTCTCATGGGCGCGGTTAATAGAAATATTGAAATGAATCAATACGCCGCTCGAGGGGAAACTTGAAATTCTTGTTCGGATCTTTAACCTCGCGAGCCCGCATTTGCGCGTTGCAGCAGGAATATTAGCCGGCGGGCCGTGCTAAAATCGGCACCTTCTGAAGATTGTCGGTCTGCAAAAGAGATGTCAGCGCAACCGTGTAAGCCGCTTCCGGAGCGCTCGCCCAAAATGGGGCTTGGCCGTTTGATCTTGCTCCTGGCCCTGGGGTCGGTCCTGCTGACCATGGCCAATACGCTGTACTCCAGTTACCGCGTGCAGCGTGACCTGCTGATCCGCAATACGCTGGAAGCCAATCGCGTTTATGCGGCAAAGCTGGCGGAGTCCACGGAAACCCATCTCGACAGCACCATGCAGCAACTGGCGTACAGCGCCAGCGTGCTCGCCAGGGGCATGGATAATCCGGCCCGCGTGAGCGAGGAGGCGGAGCGCCTGCGCTTGCAGACCAAGAGCCTGAACTCGGTTGCCATCGTCCGCGAGGACGGCATGGTGCTTGCGGTGTCGCCAGCGGCCCTGCGCCGGGCCGGATCGAGCGTAAAGACCGATTGGGGGCATAAGCTCCTGGCTACCCGCACCCCGGCAATCAGCGAGCCTTTCACTTCGGCCAGCGGGCGGTTGATTATCTTTATTTCCCACCCCATTATTAATTCCGCGGGCAAGCTGCTCGGCTATGTCGGGGGCACGATTTATCTGAATGCCAAGAACCTGCTGCATAAGATTCTCGATAGCCATTATTATCGGGATAGCTCTTACGTATATGTGGTCGACCGCAAAGGCACGGTGATTTTTCATCCGGACGACTCCCATGTTGGCAAGTCGATCTTCAAGAATGCAGTCGTACTGGCGGTAACCAGCGGCACAGCGGGCGCCCAGCAGATACTGAACCAATATGGTGTCGAGATGCTTGCCGGCTATGCGCCGGTCGCGTCCACCGGATGGGGCATCGTGGCGCAGAGATCCACGCAAGCCACGCTGGCCGATCTGAGTGACCTGGTGTTGGTGACGTTCGGCAACAGCATGCCATTCCTGCTCCTGTCGCTGGTCCTCATCTTGTGGTTTTCCCGCTGGATCTCGCGGCCGCTGGGGCAGTTGGCCGATCACGCGAGGATGGGGACCACGCCCGATGGGATGGAGAGGATCGAGCGGATCCAGGCCAGGTATGTCGAAGCCGATCGCCTGAAGAAAGCACTGCTGCGGGGCATGAGCCTGACCAGCAGCAAGCTGGACCGGCTCAACCATGAAACCATCACCGACGCGCTGACGGGCTTGCGCAATCGCCGCGGGCTGGGCAACGCACTCAGCCTGTACGAACTCAGCGGGCAGTCCTTTGCCGTCATCACGCTCGACGTGGACCACTTCAAGTCGATCAATGACCGTTACGGGCACCATGTCGGTGATGAGGTGCTCAAGCACATCGCTGGCCTGATGCGGGCCGGTTCCCGGGGCGGCGATGTGACATGCCGCAGCGGCGGGGAGGAGTTCGTCATCTTGCTGCCTGGCACGACCGTGGAGAATGCGTTCCTGATTGCTGAGCGCTTGCGCGAGGCCGTGGAAAAGGCGCCCAACCCCACCGGTGGCATGGTGACGATTTCGCTTGGCGTCGCGCATTTTCCTGCGTCGGCGGAAGAGGTCGGCGATGTGCTGAAAAAGTCGGATATCGCGCTCTATCAGGCCAAGCGCCACGGGCGCAACCACACAGTCCGGTACCAGCCGGAGCCGGCTGCCCTGGCGGATTCCCCCTGATCGTGCCGGTAGCGCCGCCTGGCGCTGGGCGGCCCTTACCACGGCCACCACGCCGGACACGCCGAGCAACTGGTCGGCGAGCAGATAGAGCGGATAGGGCAGCGCCAGCGTCAGCGCGCCCTCGGCCAAGGCCAGTCCGGCCAGGCGCTGTCGGCTCCGAACATACCGCGATATCGCGCGCGCTTTCAAGCCTTGTGCGTTTTGCTTACCGCTTCGCGCGATCCCGCCCCGGCTCGCTCATGCCGGTTCGGCCACGCCGCCGCCGGTTTGGGCCAGGTGGGCGCGCAGCACGCCGACCAGCGCCGCCGCCGCGGGCGACAGGCTGCGGTTGCGCGCCGTCACCAGACCGATCGAGCGCTCTGTCACGGGCGCGGTGAGCAAGCGCTCGACGATGCCGGCCTGGCGCACCGTGCCGGCCGCGATTTCCGGCAGCGCCGCCACGCCGAAGCCGCATTCGACCATGGCCGCGATGGTGGCCAGGTGCTCGGCTTCGAACACCGGCTGGAAACGGATGCGGTTCTGCAGGAAGGCCCATTCGGCGTACTGGCGCACGCTGCTGGGGTGCGTCATGGAAACATGCGCGGCGTCAACCGTATCGGCCCAGCGCACCGGCCCCTTGCCGTGGGCCAGCGGGTGCTCGCTGGGAATCAGCAGCACGAAGCGGTCGGACATCATGGGGTCGTAGTGCAGGTCCGCCTGTTGCGGGTCGGCCGCGGTCAGCGCGAAGTCGACCTCGCCCGCGCGCACCAGGTCAAAGGCCGGGCCGGAGAGCGTATCGAAGACCTTGAGCGTAACCTTGGGATGCTCCCGCCGGTAGGCCATCAGCACGCGCGGCAGCAGGCGGGCGGCCAGCGAGGGCAAGGCGGCCACCGCAACGTGGCCGCGCTCGGCGCTGGCAATGCCGCTCACCGCGTCGATGGCGTCCCGGAAAGCAGCCTGCAGGATCGCTGCCTGCTGCATGAAGACCTCGCCCGCCGCGGTCAGCCGCACGGTGCGGGTGGTACGGTCGAACAGCCGCACGCCCAGGGACTCCTCGATGCGCAGGATCTGGGTGGACAGCGCCGATTGCGAAAGGTGCAGCTGTCCCGCCGCCTGCCGGAAGTTCAGGGTCCGGCCGAGCACCAGGGTGGTCTCGACATCGCGCATCGACAGGTTGATTTTCACGGCATGGATCGCGGATTGATCTTGTTAGTCGATCATTCTATTCGGAAAATCTGATTCATCAATCAAAGCGGCTTGTCTACACTCATGGTCAATTCCGCTGAACCCGGGCCGTGATGCAGGAAAAGCGCCGTTTTAGCCATATTTTGCGGCAATGGCGGGTTCAGTCGCCCAACGACAACGCCAGACAGTACAAAGGATGCCCATGCCCGACGCCGCCCACTTTTCGCTAGCCGTTCCCGGCACCGCACACGCCGTGGTGGTAGGTGGCGGCACCATGGGCGCCGACGTGGCCGTGGTGCTCACGCGCGCGCACTGCCGCACTACCGTGGTCGAGCCCGACGCGCAGCGCGCAGGCGCGGTAACGGCAAGGGTCGCCGCCAATCTCGCGGCCATCGGCCCGGCTGCCGAGGCTGGCCTGGCGGGATTGACGGTAGCCGCAGGGCTCGACGCGATCGACTGGGGCACGGTCGACCTGGTGATCGAGTGCATCCCCGAGCGGCTCGACATCAAGCGCGCGCTGTTCGCCGACCTGGTGGTGCGTGCGCGCCCGGATGCCATTCTCGCCAGCAATAGCTCGAGTTTCCCGATCAGCGCCATCGGCGAGGGCCTGCCCACCCGAGAGCGCATGCTCGGCTTGCATTTCTTCATGCCGGCGCACCTGGTGCCGCTGGTGGAGGTGGTGCTGGGCGAGGGCAGCGCCGAGGCCGGTGCCGACGTCTTGATCGGCTTCATGCGCCGTTGCGGCATGGTGCCGGTCAAGGTGAAGAAGGACCTGCCGGGGTTCCTCGCCAACCGCCTGCAACACGCCTTGTCGCGCGAAGCCTTCGACCTGATCGACCGCGGCATCGCCTCGCCCGAGGATGTGGATGCGGCGGTGCGCTTTGGCTTCGGCTTTCGCTTCCTGGCGGCCGGGCCGGTCATGCAGCGCGACCACGCCGGCATCGATGTGCACGCGGCGGCCGGGGCTACCATGTATCCCACTTTCAACAACGCGGCCGAACCGGCCCGCTGCTTGACCGAGCGCGCGGCGGACGGCCGCCACGGCATGAAGAGCGGCGAAGGCTTCTATCGCTGGACGCCAGAGACCATCGCCGCGGAACGAGAGCGCTATGATCGCTTGCTGCGCGCGGGGCTCGACCTGATCGCGCCGGAACTGCCCAAGATCGAACCCTGAACCCCACAAGAATCGCCAAGAGCACCAGGAACACCAAGAGCGCAATATGAGTGAACACACCTTGTTGGCGGATTCGCCGCTGATCATTACCGTCGCGCCCAATGGCGCCTACAAGACCGCCAAGGACCACCAGGCCGTGCCGCTGACCGCGGCGGCCCTGGCGGCAGACGCGCGGGCATGCCTGGAAGCCGGCGCGGCCATGATGCACATGCATGTGCGCCAGCCCGACGGCCGCCATTCCCTGGATCCGCAGATTTATCGCGAAGCGCTTGCCGTGGTGAAGCAGGAAGTGGGCGATGCCTTGCTGGTGCAGGTGACCAGCGAAGCCGCCGGCATCTACCGCGCGGCCGAGCAGATCGCGATGGTGCGCGAACTGCGGCCCGAGGCAGTCTCCATCGGGCTGCGCGAGATCGCCGTGCCGGACATCCCCGAGGCCGAGCTGGCCGGTTTCCTGGCCTGGCTGGCGCGCGAGCGGGTGATGACCCAGGTCATCTTGTACGACGCGGCCGACGTGGCGCGCTGGCAAGCGCTGCGCGCGCGCGGGCTGGTGCCGCCGGGCGCGTGGTCGGTGCTGTTTGTGCTGGGCCGGTATTCGGCGGGACAGGTATCGTCGCCGCGCGACCTGCTGCCGTTCCTGCAGGTCTATGACGGCACGCTGCCGTGGGCGATCTGCGCCTTCGGGCGCGAGGAGAATGCCTGCGTGACCACCGCCGCCGCGTTCGGCGGGCATGTGCGGGTGGGCTTCGAGAACAATCTGAAGCTGCGCGACGGCAGCACCGCGCCAGGCAACGCGGCCCTCGTCGGGCAGGCGGCCGAAGGCGCGCGCACGCTTGGGCGCCCGCTAGCTTCGGCCGACGAGGCCAGGCAGATCTACAGCGAGATTCGCTGATCGGCGGCGATCAGCGCCGGTGCTCATGCGCCGTCGCTGAAGGCGTCGCGGGTGCCGTTGCGAGCGCCGTCGGTGAACGGATCCCGCGCACCGGCGCGCGCGCCGTCGGTGAACGGGTCGCGCGGGCCGAGCTTGCTGGCGCCCTGCGTGTAGATGTCCCGCGCCTGGCTGGTGGTGGCCGCGCCATCAAGATACGGGTCCACGCTGCGCGGGGCGGCGCTGGCGAGGCTGGCGACACCGCCAAGGGTGGCGGCCAGGGCGGCGGCGAGCAGGGCTTGCTTGAGAGTACGCATCGTTTTCTCCGAGGATTCGAGGGGTGGGCGATCTCTTTCGATCGACCGTGCTGGCAGTCTAAGAAACAGGCACCGACGACAACATGACCGGCACATGACAATGCTGTCATGCAGCACGCCTTGCCCGGACGGCATTCCTTGTCCACCGCCCCTGCGTTTTTCCGCAACCTCCAATTCCTTCCAAGTTCGCGCAATTTCTTACCGCAGCGCCCCAACTTTTGCCAACGGGCGTTACCTCGCAAATCCTGGCGCGTAACGTGGCTCAGGCACGCCCAAATCGTGTCGAAATGTGCCAAAAATCTCATAAATTCTTAATGATTGGCGGAAACGCGCAATCAAGCTATGCTTGCCCGATTGTCGGGCACGCGGCACACCATCTGGTCGTCAAAGGCGGCTGCGGGGGCTGGGCAAGGGGGCCGGCATGGCCGGTGGCCGCGGGCGCGGACACCATGGCCGGCAATCACATAAGGCCTGAAAAGGTCGAGAAACATGACGCTTTACCAGATCAAACCGAAGTTCCAGGCCCTTCTGCGGCCGTTGGTGACGCGCCTCGCCGCGCGCGGCGTCACCGCCAACCAGGTCACGCTGGCTGCGGCTGGCGGGTCATTGGTGGTGGGTGCCCTGGTGGCCGCGCTGGCCTGGCTGCCCGGCGTCTTCCTGCTGATGCCGATCTGGCTGTTCGTGCGCATGGCGCTGAACGCCATCGACGGCATGCTGGCGCGCGAGCACGGCCAGCAGAGCGTGCTTGGCGCCTATCTCAATGAACTTGGGGACATCGTCTCCGATATTGCGCTGATTCTGCCGTTCGCCCTGGTTGCGCCGTTTGGTGCCGGCGAAATCATGGTGTTCGCGCTGCTGGCCGTCATCGTCGAGTGCGCTGGCCTGATCGGGCCGCTGGCCGGTGCCAGCCGCCGCTACGACGGCCCCCTGGGCAAGAGCGACCGGGCCCTGGTGCTGGGCGCGCTGGGCTTGTGGGTCGGCCTCGGGCTGAGCCTGGCGTATGCCGCGCACTGGCTGTGGGTGCTGTTGTCGCTGCTGTCGTTGCTGACCATCGCCAACCGGGTGCGCCGCGGCGTGGCCGAGGGCGAACAGGCGCGCCAGGCAAGCGAGGCGAGTGCTCAGGCGGCACCGCACGCCAAACCGTCTTCCCAACCCGTGGAGTGATACTACGTGGATAGTCAAACCGGCCGTACCGCTGTCGAGTCGCAGTTCGAAACCCACGATGGCCAGTCGCTGTTCTATCGCCACTGGCCTGCCGCAGGCCAGGCGCCGCAGGGCGCCGTTGTGCTGTTTCACCGCGGGCACGAGCATTCGGGCCGCATCGCCCACCTGGTGGACGAACTGGGCTTGCCCGGCCATGCCTTCTTCGCCTGGGATGCGCGCGGCCACGGCCGTTCGCCAGGCGAGCGCGGCTACAGCCCCAGCCTGGCCACGTCGGTGCGCGATATCCAGACGTTCATCGACCACATCGCCACCGAGCATGGCATTCCGGTAGAGCGCATCGCCGTGGTCGCGCAAAGCGTTGGCGCTGTCCTGGCGTCAACGTGGGTGCACGACTACGCGGCGCGGATCCGCGCCCTTGTGCTCGCTTCGCCGGCGTTCAAGGTCAAGCTCTACGTGCCGCTGGCGCGGCCGGGCCTCAAGCTCATGCACAAGCTGCGGGGCAAGTTCTTCGTCAACAGCTACGTCAAGGCCAAGTTCCTCACGCACGATCCCGAGCGTATCGCCAGTTACCAGCAAGATCCACTGATTACGCGCCCGATTGCCGTCAATATCCTGCTGGATCTCTATGAGACGGCCGATCGCATCGTGGCCGATGCGGCCGCCATTACCGTACCCACGCAGTTGCTGATCTCCGGCGCGGACTGGGTGGTGCATCGCGGCCCGCAGGATGCGTTCTACGAGCGGCTGGGCTCCAGCGTCAAGGAGCGCATCGTGCTGGACGGCTTCTACCACGACACCCTGGGCGAGCGCGATCGCGCGCAGGCCGTGGCCGCGGCGCGGCGCTTTATCGTACGCGAGTTCGAGACGCCATCGGCGGCGGTCTCGTTGCTGAACGCCGACCGCAGCGGCGCCTTCAAGGAAGAATCCGACCGGCTGGCGCGGCCGCTGTCCCCGGCCAGCGCGGCGGGCATTTACTGGGGCCTGACGCGCGCCGGCCTGAAGTTCGGCGGCCTGCTGTCCGACGGGGTGCGGCTTGGGCACAGGACCGGTTTCGATTCAGGCTCCACGCTCGACTACGTTTACTGCAACAAGGCGCAGGGGCGGTTTGGCGTCGGCCCGATGGTCGACCGCAACTACCTGGACGCCATCGGCTGGCGGGGCATCCGCCAGCGCAAGGTAAACATCGAGGAACTGCTTGGCGTAGCCATCGGCAGCCTGCGCGCCGCCGGCGTGCCGGTGCGCATCGTCGATATCGCCGCGGGCCATGGCCGTTACGTGCTGGAGGCGCTGGCCGCCAAGGGCATCAACGGAGCGGCCGCGCAACAGGTACAGAGCATCCTGCTGCGCGACTACAGCGATATCAACGTGGAGCAGGGTCGCGCGCTCATCCGCAGCAAGGGCCTGTCGGACATTGCCCGTTTCGAGAAGGGCGACGCCTTCGATGGCGACGATCTCGCCGCGCTCGATCCGGCGCCCACGCTGGCCATCGTCTCCGGCCTGTATGAGCTGTTCGGCGACAACGGCATGGTGTCGCGTTCGCTGGGTGGCCTGTCGCGGGCGGTGGCGCCGGGCGGCTACCTGGTCTATACCGGGCAGCCCTGGCACCCGCAGCTCGAGTTCATCGCGCGCGCGCTCACCAGCCATCGCGCGGGCTCGGCCTGGGTGATGCGGCGCCGCTCGCAGGCGGAGATGGATGAACTGGTCCGGCAAGCCGGCTTCGAGAAGATCGCGCAGCGCATCGACCCGTGGGGCATCTTCACGGTCAGCCTGGCGCGCAGGGTCGCATGATGCTGCGCCAGCAGGCCGAAGGCGGGGCCGCGGACATCGCCGCGGGGGAGCCGGGCGCTGGCGGGGCTCGCCCCTGGGGCCTTGCCCTGGTCCTGCTGGCCGGCATGGGCGCCTTGTTTTTCTCGTCCTATGGGCTGGCCAACTGGCTGGCGAGCCAGCGTCCCGACGTCCCGTTCTTCTACTTTGAATGGGAGCGGCACATTCCCTTTGTGCCCTGGAGCATCGTGCCGTACTGGTCGATCGACCTGCTCTACGGCCTGTCCTTTTTCCTCTGGCGCAGGCGTGCCGATCTGCTCGTCCATGCCAAGCGCTTGCTAGCGGCGCAGCTGATCTCGGTTGCCTGCTTTATTGCCTTTCCGCTGCGTTTTGCCTTCGATCGCCCGCAGGCCGGCGGCGTGCCCGGCCACCTCTTCACGCTGCTGGGCGGCTTTGACAAGCCGTTCAACCAGGCGCCATCGCTGCACATCAGCCTGCTGGTGATCCTGTGGGTGGCCTACGCAATGCACGCGCACGGCGGCTGGCGCTGGCTGCTGCACGGCTGGTTCGCGCTGATCGGGGTGTCGGTGCTGACCACTTACCAGCACCATGTCATCGACGTGCCCACGGGCTGGCTGCTGGGCTGGTTCTGCGTCTTCCTGTTTCCCTTCGGGCAGGGGCAGGGCAATGCAGGGCCCGCTGCCAGCGCGCCGCGCACGCGGCAGCTTGCCAGGCGTTACGCCATGGGTGCACTGGCCGGCGGGGCGGCGGCACTGGCGCTGTCGTCTACCTCGGCCCTCGCAGCGTTGCTGCTGGGCTGGCTGGCCCTGTCGCTGGCTTGCGTCGCGGCGATCTACCGGCGGGGCATTCCGGCCTTGTTCCAGAAGCGGCACGACGGCACCATGCCGATGGCGGCGCGCTGGGTGCTGGCGCCTTACCTGCTGGGCGCGTTGGCTAACTCACGCTGGTGGACGCGCCGCCAGCCCGGCGCCAGCCAGATCGTGCCCGGCCTCTGGGTCGGCCGTTTCCCGGGCGGTACCGAGCTACGCCGCCTAGGGGCGGATGCCGTGCTCGACCTGACCGCCGAGCTGCCGCGGCTGGCGGATGCTACCTTGTATCGATGCGTGCCGGTGCTGGACCTGACCGTGCCCGCGCCGGCGCAACTGGACGAAGCCGTGGCCGTGCTTGAAGCCTGGCACCGCGATGGTCGCAATGTGCTTGTATGCTGCGCGCTTGGCTATTCGCGCAGCGCGCTGGTGGCCGCCGCATGGCTCGCCGGCCACGCCGGCGCGCACGACGCCGGGCAAGCGCTGGCCTTGCTGCGCAAGGGGCGTCCGGCCGTGGTGCTGGGCCCGGACAGCGTGGCTGCGCTGTCGCACTTCATCCGCCGCCGGCAGGCGGCCGCACAGTCTTCAGGGGGAGCAGGCCATGTCGGTTCCGATGCATGACGACTACCACCTTGACGCTGCCGCCGGGCACTGGGTGGCGCAGGCCGCGGCGGGGGGCCTCGATGGCGCGGGCCGTGTGCTCTGGGCCGGGCTGGTGCTGGCACTGATCAACCTGCTGCTGGCCGGTACCCTGTCGCCGGCGGGGCAGGTCTATCTGGTGCTCGGCATCGTAGCGGCGCTGCTCGGCGCGGTCCAGCTGTGGCTGCTGATCCGCGCGGCAATCGACCGCCGCTTGTTCGCGGCGCTTGCCGAGGCCCTGCGCATCGCCGACCCGGTCTCGACGCTGGCCTCGCTGGACCAGGCGCTGGTGCAGCTCGGCTGGGCGGGGCCCGAGGGCGGCGGGCGATCCTTGGTGCAGCGCGCTCGCGGCGCTTTGCGCTTTCTCCACTGGGCCGCGGGACTCGCCGCCCTGCAATTGCTGGTGGCCTTGCTGCTACTGCTGCTGAGATAACACACGATGTGGCTTTCCAAACTGGTGGCGCGCGCCATCATCCTGTTCGCACGCTTGCTGACCGGCATGCAGGCGCACTGGAACGGCTGCCTGCCCGCCGCGGTGCAGCGTATCTATTTTGCCAACCACAGCAGCCACGGCGACTTCGTGCTGATCTGGGGCTGCCTGCCGCCGGACTTGCGCTTGCTCACGCGGCCGGTGGCCGGCGCGGATTACTGGAACAAGTCGCCGCTGCGGCGCTTTATCGGCAGGGATGTGTTCAACGCCCTGCTGATCGATCGCACCCGCAGCGAGCCGGGCAGCGATCCTGTGGCCCTGATGCAGCAGGTGGTGCGCAAGGGCGACTCGCTGATCCTGTTTCCCGAAGGCACGCGTAACACCACCGACGAACGGCTCTTGCCCTTCAAGAGCGGCATCTACCACCTTGCGAAGGTTTGCGCAGACATCGAGTTCGTGCCGGTGTGGATCGACAATCTCAACCGCGTGATGCCCAAGGGCGAGTTCGTGCCGGTGCCCCTGCTGTGCACCGTGACCTTCGGCAAGCCGCTGACCCTTGGCGCGGAAGAAGCCAAGGATGACTTCCTGGCGCGCTGCCGCGAAGGCCTGTTGTCGCTGGCGCCCGCGCTGGACTAAGAACCTATGACCTTTCCTCGCCTGACCATGATGCATGAGACCTGGCTGCTGTTCGGCGGCGTGCTGGGCGTACTCGTGCTGGCTTCCACGGTGACCGCGCTGCTGCGCTGGCGCGTGGCCCGGGGTGGCCCGCACGCGGTCATCGACAACCTTGCCGCGCGCGTATCGGCGTGGTGGTGGATGATCGGCGTGCTAGGGGTGGCGTTCGCGATGGGGCGGACCGCCATCATCGTGCTGTTCTACCTGTTGTCGTTCTACGCCTTGCGTGAGTTCATCACCATCACCACCACGCGGCGGGGCGACCACCGTGCCATCGTCGCCGCCTTCTTCGTCTTTCTGCCGCTGCAATACGTGCTGGTGTACACCGGCTGGTATGGGCTGTTTTCCATCTTTATCCCGGTCTACGCTTTCCTGATCCTGCCCATCCTCTCCGCGCTGTCGGCGGAAACCACGCGCTTCCTGGAGCGTTGCGCGGGGGTGCAGTGGGCCGTGATGATCTGCGTGTTCTGCGTGTCGCATGTGCCGGCCTTGCTGACCTTGCCGATTCCCGGCTTCGAGGATCGCAACCTGCTGCTGATCGCATTCCTGGTGATCGTGGTGCAGGGCAGCGACGTGCTGCAGTACGTGTGGGGCAAGCTGCTCGGCAAGACCAAGATCGCGCCGCTGCTGTCGCCGTCCAAGACCGTGGAAGGCTTTGTCGGCGGCGTGGCCAGCGCCACCGCGCTGGGCGCCTCGCTGTGGTGGATCACGCCCTATGGCTCGCCCTGGAAGGCGGGGCTGATCGCGCTGGTGATTGCCTTGATGGGCTTCCTGGGCGGGCTGGTGATGTCGGCCATCAAGCGCGACCGCAACATCAAGGACTGGGGCCAGATGATCCAGGGCCATGGCGGCATGCTGGACCGGCTGGATTCCGTGGTGTTCGCCGCGCCGATCTTCTTCCATATCACGCGGTACTGGTGGGTGCCCTGAGGGCGCCGCCCTCGCTGATCCCATCGCCTTGGCTTTTTATTTCTCCCTGAATTTTGCCGGCCCAAACCGCGTGTTGGGTCCTGCACGTTGTCATCATGTCTAGCAAGCGCATCGAGCATATCGTCATTGTCGGCTTTGGCTGTATCGGCCAGGCCATCCTGCCCCTGCTGGTGCAGGCGCATCCGGAAGCGGCGGTCACGGTTGTGGACCGGGTCATGGACGCCCACCGCCTGGCGCTGGCCCGGCAGTACGGCGCCATGCCGCTGCATGCCACCGTGGCACCGGCAACGATGACAGCAGCGCCAGCACGAGCAGCGGTGGCCATGGCGGTGGCTACTACGGCGGGTATCACGGCGGCATGGCACGCTGGTACGGGCCGTATTACACCGAGTCCGGCACCGTCTACCGCCCAGACGGCACGCAGACCCGGCGCGACATGTCGAGCGGCGTTGCCCGTCCCATGGGTGTCTATGACAGCAACGGCAACCTGGCCCGCGTCAGCCAGGCGCCGGGCACGCCGCATGCAACCATGGTCGAGGAGGCCACGCTGAGCCGCAGCAGCCTCGGGCGCGGCGCGAGCGGCGGCATGTCGATGCGCTCGGCCGCCGTCAGCCGGGCGCCGGCCGTGTCCTCGCGCGGCGGCTTTACCAGCCGCTTTGGCGGGTCTGGCCGCTCCGGCGGCGGCTAAGGCTGCATCGCATTTTTTCAGATTCGCTTCACATCCGGTCCAACCCAACCAGGAACCCACATGACCTTTCCCCTACAGCCGGTCTACGCCTACCTGATCTACATTCTCGCCAGCTTCGCCATGCTGGGGCTGTTTCTGCTGGTGTACACGCGGATCACGCCGCACCGCGAGTTCGAGCTGATCCGCCAGGGCAACGTGGCGGCGGCCTTGTCGCTGGGCGGCGCGGTGCTGGGTTTTTCGCTGACGCTCTCGGCCAGCATCCAGCACAATGCCGCCTTCTCGATGTTCGTGCTGTGGGGCTTTGGCGCGTTCGTGGTGCAGGTGCTGGCCTATGTGATCGTGGCGCGGGCGCTGCGCGGCGTCAGCGAGGAAATCACCGCGGACAATCGCGGCATGGGTGCGCTGATGGGGGTGGTATCGCTGGCGGCGGGCATCGTCAATGCCGCCTGCCTGGCATAGCATCGCCGCTGGTTTGGCGTGAGGGAGGGCGCCGAGAGACGGAATATGCACCTCGCGGGATGTGCGAAGGTGCCAAGGGCCGCGCGGCAACTGGCATTAACGCTTAGGAAATGTCTGCGCCAGCAAAGGCGCAAGACCCTGTAAAATCGTGCATTACAGGCGGCTTGACCCGCTGGATTACCCCCCTTCCTCCGCTTTACCGGCCATCCGTCCGCCGGCAAAGTCAATTACGAAAGTCATGTCAGAGTCTGATGAAGCCAAACTAGCCGCGGCGACGTGGGTCCGTGAGCAGATGGACCGCCACGGCCTCACGCTCGACGATTTACTTGAGGCGGGCTGTTTTGCTGCACCCCCGGCTCCGCCGGCGCCGGCTCAGGTGGTGCCGAGCGCCACGTTGGCCGTTACGCCCCCGGTTGCCGCGCCGGCAGTGGCCGCCGAGGCGGAAAAGCCAGCCCGGGTGCTTTACCGTAACGCCATGGGCCAGAGCTGGGACGGTACCGGCGAGCGGCCGGAGTGGCTGCAGCGGGCTGTCAACGCGGGGCAAACGGTCGATTTCTTCCGGGTCGGATAAGAATCCCCTTACTGCGCCGGTGGCTGCACCACCAGCGTGGTCACCGTCAGCGCGCCGTTGGCTCGGATCACGCTGAACTTCACCCGGTCGCCTTCCTTGGCCTGCCCCAGCAGGGCCGGGTCTTGCACGCGGAAGATCATGGTCATGGCATCCATGCCCAGGTTGGCGATAGGGCCATGCTTGATGGTCAGTTTGCCGGCCGCGACATCTACCTTGCGGATCTCCCCATTGGTCAGTGGTACAGCCTCGGCTTGTGCCGCGCTGGCCGGGGCGGAGGAGGCGTCGCTGGTATCGGGGGCGGCCCCGGCCGGCAGGGTTGCGAAGGCCGCCAGAAGCGGCAGCAGCGCGAGCAGGTTCTTGCTGGTGTTCATTTGCATTCCTTCCTGGTTGGTTGGTTGGTTGGTGTTGAATACAGGGTGTTTTGTCGCCTGGACGCTAAAAACGCTTAGCGCACGCTGACCTTGCCGCGCATGCCGGCGTCATAGTGGCCGGGCTGCAGGCAGGCAAAATCAACCCGGCCACTGCGCGTAAAGCGCCACACCATTTCGCCGCGCTGGCTGGCTTCGAGCGTGACGGCGTTCGGGTCGGCGTGTTCCATCTCAGGCATCTTCAGCATTTCGGCGTAGTGCGTCGGCCTCGGTGCCAAGCACCATCTCATGCCGTAGCTTTCCAGCGTTGCGCACCACGAAGCGGATGGTCTCGCCGGCCTTGACCTTGATGTCGGCCGGGCTGAAGCGCATGTTGTCGGTCATGTCGACCTGGATGGTGCGGCTCACGCTGGCGGCGTCGCCCGGCTCGCCAATAGCGCTGGCGGCCTCGCCGGCATGAGGGCCGCCGTGGCTGCCGGCGGCGACGGCGCTGGCGCACGGCAGGGCGAGGGCAACGGCACTGGCCGCCGCCACCAAGGCGGTAGCGGCACGGGATTTCCTGTTTCGCATGTTGTCTTTCCTTTCTCTGGCTGACGTGGTCATTGGCTGGCGCCGGGCGTGCCGGCATATTCGAAGGCAACAGTGCCCTTGGGATGGCGATACCAGCCCGGGTCGCGGTAGTCGTTGCGGCCAAGGCCGGCGCGCACCTTGAGCACCGTGAACATGCCACCCATCTCGATCGGCCCGAATGGCCCTTGTCCGGTCATCATCGGCAAGGTGTTGTCCGGCAACGGCATCTCCATGCCGCCCATATCCGCCATGCCGGCCTCGCCCATCGCCATGTACTCCGGCACCAGCGCGTTCATCCGCTTGGCCAGGTCCTTTTGCTTGACGCCGATCATGGTCGGCAACTGGTGGCCCATGGCGTTCATGGTGTGGTGGGACTTGTGGCAGTGAAAGGCCCAGTCGCCGGGGTTGTCGGCGATGAATTCGATGGCGCGCATCTGTCCCACCGCCACGTCGGTGGTCACCTCCGGCCAACGCGCGGACGGGGGCACCCAGCCGCCATCGGTGCCGCTCACCTCGAAGCGGTGTCCGTGCAGATGGATCGGGTGGTTGGTCATGGTCAGGTTGCCAAAGCGGATCCGCACGCGATCGCCCAGGCGCACCGGCAGCGTGTCGATGCCCGGGAACACGCGGCTGTTCCACGTCCACATATTGAAATCCGTCATCTCGGCCACGCGCGGCGTGTAGGAGCCGGGGTCGATGTCGTAGGCCGAGATCAGGAACACAAAATCGCGATCGACCCGCATCTGCGCGGGGTCCTTCGGATGCACCACGAGCAAGCCCATCATGCCCATCGCCATCTGCACCATCTCGTCGGAATGCGGGTGGTACATGAAGGTGCCGGCGTGCTTCATCTCGAACTCATAGACGAAGGTCTTGCCGGGCGGGATATGCGGCTGCGACAGGCCGCCGACACCATCCATGCCGGCCGGCAGGATGATGCCGTGCCAGTGCACGGTGGTGTGTTCCGGCAGCTTGTTGGTGACGAAGATGCGCACCTTGTCGCCTTCCACGCACTCGATGGTGGGGCCGGGGCTCTGGCCGTTGTAGCCCCACAGGTGCGCCTTCATGCCGGGCGCGAACTCGCGCTCGACGGGCTCCGCCACCAGGTGGAACTCCTTCCAGCCTTGGCGCATGCGCCAGGGCAGGGTCCAGCCGTTGAGGGTCACCACCGGGTTGTAGGGGCGGCCTGTGGCCGGCGCCAGCGGCGGCTGGGTGGCGGGGCTGGCTTGCAGCGCGGCCTCGGGCAGCACTGCGGCGCCGGCGCGCGTCACCAACGCCGCGCCGAGCATGGTAGCGCCGGAGCCATGCAGGAATTGTCTTCGGGTAACCATGGTCATTGTCCTTTGGGCGAAGCAGGCGAGGCGGGCGATGGCGGGCTGGCAGGGGCCGCGGGAGATGCCGTGGAAGGGGCGGCTGGGAGAGGCAATGCGGCGCCGTCCGGCAGCCGTCCGCCGAGCGCGCCTTGCAGCTTGGTTTGGGCCACCCAGTACTCGCGCAGCGCGTCGAGATAGCCGTTGACGGCACCGACTTGCTCGCGCGCGTCAGCCAGCAGCTCGAACACGCTGACCAGCATGCCGTTGTAGCGCAGCATGCCTTCATCCGAGATGCGCTTGCGCAGCGGCACTACCTCGTCGCGGTAATGCCGCGCGATGTCGTAGCGCGCCTGGTAGCCGGCGTAGGTCTCGCGCACTTCCGAGCGCGCGTTGATGGCGCTCTGCGCGAGCCGGCTGGCGGCCTGCATGTAGACCGCCTCGGCCCGCGCCACGCGGGCACCACCCCAGTCGAACAGCGGGATCTCGATATCGATGCCGTAGCCGGTCTCGCGCGGCTTGCCGGTTTCAGAGTTGTGCAGGTAGCTCACATCCAGCACGCTGATAAAGCGCGTGGCGCGGGTCAGGCCAAGCGAGCGCGCCAGGCTGTCCAGCTGCAGCCTGCCGGCTTGCAGGTCGAGCCGGCTGGCCATGGCATAGCCCTCCAGGTCCGCCATGGCCGGGCGCGCCTTCGGCAAGTCCGGCAGGCGTTCGGGGAGCCGGTATTGCGCGCCGGTGCCCCACAGCCCAAGCTGGCGCGTGAGTTGCTCGCGGGCGGCCAGTGCCTGCTGGCGCGTACGGGCCAGCTGGGTCGCGGCGTCGGCATAGAAGGCTTGCTCGCGCGCGTGATCGAGCGCGCTGACGTTACCGGCGCGCGCCAGGTCGCGGGCGAACAGCGCGCCTGTTTCAGCCGCGTTCTTGACCTGCTCGGCATAGCGCGCCGATTGTTCCGCGGCGACAGCATTGACGAAGGCCTTGCGCGTTTCCAGCGCCTGCCGCAGCAAGGTGTCGGCCACGGCGAGCCGGGTTTGCGTGAAGCGGTCCTGCTCGATGCGGGCCGCCAGCGGAAGCACCAGCAGGTTCATCAAGCCGACCGTGATGGCGCGGTCGATCTTGAGGTCGTCGCCCTGGCGCGTGCGGCTGAAGGAGAATCGCGGGTTGGGCAGGCGCGTTGCCTGGACGTATTCGGCCTCGGAGATGCCCAGGTCGGCAAAGGCCGCCTGCAGGCCGGCGTTGTTGAGCAGCGCGATCTGTACAGCGCTGTCGGCGTCGAGCGGCTGCGCCAGCAAGGCCTGGGTGCGCTCGTGGACGGCGGCGCGGTCCTGGTCGGAGCGGACCCAGATAGCGTCCTTGCCGAGGCGCTCGCGCGCCGCGGTCGCCGCCGTGCCGAAGCCGCCGTCGGCGGTAAATCCGGCGCAGCCGGCCAGCAGCAGGGTACAGGCCGCCGCGGCCAGTCCCGGCCGGATTGGCAATGGGTGAGACATGCGGCCTCCTTAGTGGTGGTGGCCGTGAGCGGCAGCGGCGGGCTTGGCCGCAGGTGTCGGCGCGGGCATGGGCATGGACATGGACATGGGCGCATTGGCGCCCGGTGCGTCCTTGCCCGCCGGCGGCGTGACCTGGGCATTGGACTCGCGCCACGGGGCGATGGCCTGCGCCTGGAACGGCACATAGCCCGCCAGCACGTTCAGTGCCGGCAGCGGCGGCACGGATGCGCGGGGATCGAGCGGATCGGCAGCGGGCGCGCTGGACTGGGCCGACGACAAGGTCGGCCCGAGCACCAGGCAAGCCGCCGCAAGAATGCGGACGAAATGCATGACAACCTCAGAGTTCGTGGGATGTGCGAATGACCGCGCGGGGCAAAACGAACGGCGGGCGAGCGTGCGCTGGACGCACCTCGGGTGTCAGCAACGTGCGGCGGGCGGGCGGTCGGAGAGGGGGGGGAGGAAGTCGGCGTAGGCAGCCAGGGAGGCTGCCGGAGCGGCATGGCCGTGGCTGGCCAGGGCGAGTTCGGGCAGGATCGTGGGCATGATGGCCCCGAGTGCGCAGGCCGAGCAGGCGTTGCAGGCGCCACCGGCGCCATGGCTGGCGTGGTGATCCCGATGGTCTTGATGGGCGGGCTGGTCAGTCGTGCCAGTCGTACCTGTCATCCCGTCCCTCTCTTGGGCCGGGTCCGCCGCGTCATGGCACTGCGCGCCGGCATGGCTGCCGAGCGCGGCTTCCGCCTGCGACTTCATGGCCGCATGACGTAACATCATCGATTCCATGGCAGGCGAATCGGCCGGCAGTACGACGGATTGCGTCCGCACCGATTGCACCGATTGCGCCGCGCTGCAGACCATCATGACTGCCGCCGCGACACCCTGTGCGGGCAGCGCGATCATGGCAAGGCATAACAGGAAGTAGCTAAGGAAGCGTTTCATCGGGGCAGGGGAATCAGCAGCCGATATTGTACCTGCATCGAAAGGTGCGGTAGCGTGACGCCAACATGACATTGCTGACATCTTCGGCCGCGGCGGGGCTTCCTCGTATAGCGTGTCGGTCTTGCAGGGCCGGTTGACGGCCCGGAGTGAATAAATATGCGCATATTGATTGTCGAGGACGAGCCCAAGGCAGGCGACTACCTGCGCAAGGGCCTGAGCGAATCCGGTTTCGTGGTGGACCTGGCGCGCGACGGCGTGGACGGCCTCGCCCATGCGCGCGGGCAGGAGTACGACCTGATCGTGCTGGATGTCATGCTACCGGGCATGGACGGCTGGCAGGTGCTCCAGGAACTGCGGCGCGAGCGCGATACGCCTGTGCTGTTCCTCACCGCGCGTGACGAACTTTCCGATCGCCTCAAGGGCCTGGAGCTGGGCGCGGACGACTATATGGTCAAGCCCTTCGCCTTCGCCGAGCTGGTCATGCGCATCCGCACCATCCTGCGGCGCGGCCCGCTGCGTGAAAGCGAGCTGATCGAAGTGGCAGACCTGCAGATCGATACCGTCAAGCGCCGCGTCACGCGCGACGGCCAGAAACTGGAGCTGACCTCCAAGGAGTTCGCACTGCTGCAACTGCTGGCACGCCGCAGCGGCGAAGTGCTGTCGCGTTCGCTGATTGCCTCCCACGTCTGGGACATGAACTTCGACAGCAATACCAATGTGGTCGATGTCTCCATCCGCCGGCTGCGCGCCAAGGTTGACGATCCCTTTCCCGCCAAGCTGATCCATACGCGGCGGGGCATGGGTTACGTGCTGGAAGAGGAAGTGCTGTGAGCCGGCGGATGTCGGGGGCAGCCTCTTGATCCGCGCCGTATTGCGCCTGCCGGCATCGCTCACGGCACGGCTTGCGCTGGCCTATGGCGCCGCCACCGTGGCCATCCTGGTGGCCGTTGGGACCTACCTGGCGAGCGCGCTTGCTGCCCAGTTGCAGGATCGCGACGAGAGCGAGCTGGTCAGCGAAGTGCTGCTGGTGCGCCATCTGCTGCGCGAGGTAGGCTCGGAGGCGGAGATCCGCGCCGACACGCATCGCTTCGCCGATCTCGCGCTCGGCCACGAAGGCCTGATCCTGCTGGTGCGCGGCAGCGGCGGCGAGCCACTGGTCACCCTGAACCCACGCCATGAGCCGGTGCCGGCATTGCCAGTGCTGCCCGCGGCCACACCGCCCGACAAATCACAACTGCACACCTGGTATCCGCGCAACGGCGTCGCCTCGCGCGGCATCTCCGCGTTGGGGCAGCTGGGCGATTCCGGGCGGGCGGTAGAGATCGTGGTGCTGCGTGACGCCGGGTACCGCGTGGCGCTGATGAAGGCCTACCAGACGCAGATGCTGTGGGCAACGCTGTGCGGCGCGGCGGTCGCGGCAGGGCTGGGCTACCTGCTGGCCAGGCGCGGCCTGCGCCCGCTCAGGCGCATGGCCGAGGACGCCTCGGCCGTCACCATGAGCCGGCTCGCCACGCGGCTCGATGCCGGCCAGGCGCCCACCGAGCTGCGCGCACTGGTCGCCGCGCTGAACGACATGCTGGCGCGCCTGGAAGATGGCGTCCATCGGCTCTCCGAATTCTCGGCCGATCTTGCACACGATTTTCGTACGCCCATCAGCAACCTGATCGGCCAGACCCAGGTCACGCTGGGCCATAGTCGCCCGGTGCAGGAGTACGAGAACCTGCTGGAATCCAACCTGGAAGAATATGAACGGCTGGCGCGCATGATCGAGAACATGCTGTTTCTTGCGCGCGCGGACCATGCCCAGGTAGCGATGACGGTGCGTGAGCTTGACGCGCGCGCGGAGCTGGACAAGGTCGCCGAGTACTACGAAGCCGTGGCGGCGGACCGCGATATCAAGGTGCAACTGGTGGGCCAAGGCACCGTGCGCGCTGACCAGACGCTGCTGCGGCGCGCGGTGACCAACCTCGTCGACAACGCCTTGCGGCACGCGCCCGCCGGCAGCGCCGTGGACATCCGGGTAGTGGCGGACGCCGCCGCTACCCGGATCCAGGTTGGCAATGGAGGCGCCGGCATTGCCGCCGAGGCGCTGCCGCACGTGTTCGGGCGATTTTACCGAGGCGACCCCGCGCGCAGCAATTCGGCGGGTTCGACCGGGCTTGGGCTGGCCATCGTCGATACGATCATGCGGCTGCATGGCGGTAGCGTGAGCCTGCGCAGCCGGCCCGGCGAGACTGTGGCGGAGCTGATGTTTCCGGTGCATCATGCCCGGTGCTCGACAGACTCGGTGGGCAGGGGTTAAGAGCCACCCCTTTCAAGGTGACGAAAATTATATGAGAGCCAGTCCACCTCTCCATTTAGATAGGCGTCAATCCAAACCTCCCTTATTTTATCTAGTAAATATCTACTATTCATGCTGCAACAACAAATCAAGTTGTTCCGAAATATCGGACAACTTTCGATCCAGCAAACGCTGCGCGTCTAGCGCACCTTCATTGTACGCATGGGATCGCACCAATTTGTACAATTTTTCCCCGAATGGAACAACCTCCATATTCCCAACCGAAACTTCTAACTCACTTTTCAGCAAGTCACGGACTTCTGAAGAAAACTTAATCAAATCAAATTTATCACTATCCATGGTGTTTCCTAAAATGTAGGGAATTTGAATTTCACGGAGCCGTGCGCGAACGGTGATCGATTTACATGATCTGCTTGTCAAGCCAAGCGCCCGGTCGATGTGCGCGGGCGATTCAAGCCAGCGCACCAAGCCCTCGTGCATCAAGCGCTTTGGCGTTGCAAGCTCGACCAGAATCGGTGCCCGGCAAAGAATATCGATTTCAAGCGCCGGCAGGATTCGGAAAATTCAGATCTTCATTTTGGATTCTTCAGGCCAGAAGTAAGAACCCGTTTGAAAGATCTCGGTAGATGTGGCTAAACGTTCCGATGTGGAAAAATGAACATCGAGAGCGGCAGGCGAACATGGCGGCCAAGACAAAGCGGTATCCGAGCGATCTGACGGACGTTGTGTGGGGTGCGATGGAGGGCTTGCTCCCCAAGCCGTTTGCCCGTGGCCGTCGCAGGCAGTGCAATCTGCGCGAGGTGATCAATGCGCTGCGCTACCTGGTGCGTTCCGGTTGTGGCTGGCGCATGTTGCCCAAGGAGTTGGGGTCGCGCGAAGCCGGATCCAGGTGACTGGCCGTGGCGATGTGCAGCCGCTCGCCGACAATGCCACCGCGGCCGGGCGCGCAATGAACCGCCGGGTGGAAATCGTGCTGGCGCCGCCGGGCACCTGGTTGCACTGAGGCGTAGCGGTGCTTGATGCCAGGAGCGGCGTGCCGCTCCTGCTGTCGGCAGGGTTAGCCGTTGGGCAATGCCGGTGGCACCGGCAAGCCGCCAGCCAGGCGTTCGCAGCCTGCGTCATCTTCAACGCCAGCCTCATCCTCATCGCGCCGATGCGCCAGCCGGTACAGCACCGGCAGCACCAGCAAGGTCAGCGCGGTGGAAGACAGGATGCCGCCGATCACCACCGTGGCCAGCGGACGCTGTACCTCGGCTCCGGTCCCGGTCGCTATCGCCATCGGGATAAAGCCCAGCGAAGCCACCAGCGCGGTCATCAGCACGGGGCGCAGCCGGGTCAGCGCGCCCTTGTGTATGGCTTCGTCGAGCGGCTTGCCGTCCTCGCGCAGGCTGCGGATAAAGGACAGCATCACCAGCCCGTTGAGCACCGCCACGCCGGACAGGGCGATAAAGCCCACCGCCGCTGAGATCGACAGCGGAATGCCTCGCAGCCACAGCGCCAGGATGCCGCCGGTGAGCGCGAACGGGATACCAGTGAAGACCAGCAGGCCATCGCGCACGTTGCCGAACATGGCGAACAGCAGCACGAACACCATCAGCAGCGCCACCGGTACCACGATCTGCAGCCGCGTTGTGGCGGACTGCAATTGCTCGAAGGTGCCGCCCCAGGTAACCCAGTAGCCTGCCGGGATCTTGACCTGGCGGTCCAGCGTCGCCATCGCCTCGGGCACGAAGGTGCCCACGTCGCGCCCGCGCACATTGGCGCTGACCACGATGCGGCGCTTGCCGTTCTCGCGCGAGACCTGGTTGGGGCCCGGGGCCAGCGTGAGGGTTGCCACTTCGCCCAGCGGGATATAGCTGGCGGTTGCCGTGCTTCCCTTCGGCAGGGGAATCGGCAGCCGGCGCAGCGCCTCCACATCGGCACGGATGCCTTCCGGCAGCCGCACGCCGATATTGAAGCGGCGGTCGCCCTGGAAGAAGATGCCGGCGTCGCGGCCGCCCACGGCGATGGCCACGGTGTCCTGCACGTCGATCATGTTGAGGCCGTAGCGGGCCGCGCGGGCGCGGTCCACGTCTACCGTCAGCATCGGCAGGCCGCTGGTCTGCTCGACCTTGACCTCGGTTGCGCCCGGGATGGCCTGCAGGACGGTGGCGACCTTTTGCGCGGTGTCCTCCAGCACGGCATTGTCGTCACCGAAGATCTTCACGGCCACGTCGCTGCGCACCCCGGAGATCAGCTCGTTGAAGCGGAGCTGGATCGGCTGCGAGAACTCGTACTTGTTGCCGGGGAGGGTCGCCAGCTCGGCCTCCATCTCCGCCAGCAATTGCTCTCGCGTCTTGGAGGGATCGGGCCACTTTGCGCGTGGCCTGAGCATGATGTAGCCGTCGGATGCGTTGGGCGGCATCGGGTCCGAGGCGATCTCGGCGGTGCCGGTGCGGGCGAAGACGCGCTCGATCTCGGGGAATTTCTCCTTGAGGCGCGTCTCGATCTGCTGCTGCATGGCGAGCGACTGCGTGAGGCTGGTGCCGGGAATGCGCAGTGCCTGCACGGCGAAATCCCCTTCGTTCAGGTTGGGGATGAACTCGCTGCCCAGCCGCGTCGCCACCAGGCCGCTGAGCAGCACCGCCACGGCGGCGAAGGTCAGCACCACCGGTGTGTTGGCGATGGTCTTGCCGAGCATCGGCGCGTAGGCGCGCTTGGCCCACCGCATCAGGCGGTTTTCCTTCTCGGCCACCTTGTCGCCGATAAACAGCGCCACCGCCGCCGGGACGAACGTCACCGACAGGATCATTGCACCGATCAGCGCCAGCACCACGGTCATCGCCATGGGGTGGAACATCTTGCCCTCCACGCCGGTCAGCGCAAAGATGGGGATGTACACGATCATGATGATGAGCTGGCCGAAGATCAGCGGGCGGCGTGCTTCCCGCGAGGCCGCAAAGACCTCGTGGAAGCGTTCGCTGCGCGTGAGCGGGCGGCCGTGCTGTTGCTGGGCATGGGCGAGGCGCCGCACGCAATTCTCCACGATCACCACCGCGCCGTCGATGATGATGCCGAAGTCCAGCGCGCCCAGGCTCATCAGGTTGGCGCTGATCTTGTAGGTCACCATGCCGGTGAAGGTAAACAGCATGGAGAGCGGGATCACCAGTGCGGTGATGATGGCGGCGCGCAGGTTGCCAAGGAACAGGAACAGGATCGCGATCACCAGGATCGCGCCCTCGACCAGGTTCTTCTTGACGGTGGTGATGGCGCGGTCCACCAGCACGGTGCGGTCGTACACGGTGACGGCCTTGACGCCGGCCGGCAGCGAACGGTTGATGGCGGCCATGCGCTGGTCCACCGCTTGCGATACGGCACGGCTGTTCTCGCCGATCAGCATGAAGACGGTGCCTAGCACCACTTCACGCCCGTTGTCAGTGGCCGCGCCGGTGCGCAGTTCGCGGCCGATGCCCACGTCCGCCAGGTCGCGGATGCGGATGGGCTGGCCCTGCGCGCTGCCCACGATGATCTCGCGGATATCGTCGACGGACTTGACCTGCCCCGGCGCGCGCACCAGGTATTGCTCGCCGCGCCGCTCGATATAGCCGGCGCCCACGTTGGCGTTGTTCTTCTCCAGCGCTGCCACCACGTCCTGCAGGCTCAGGCCGTAGGAGGCCAGCCGTTCAGGGCTGGGCGCCACCAAGTACTCCTTGGCGAAGCCGCCGATGGAGTTGATCTCGGTCACGCCTGGCACGGTGCGCAGCTGCGGCTTGATGACCCAGTCCTGGATCTCGCGCAGGTCGGTGGGCGTGTAGGGCGTGCCGTCGGCCTTCTTGGCGCCGTCCTCGGCTTCCACCGTCCACAGGTAGATCTCGCCAAGCCCGGTGGAAATCGGGCCCATCTGTGGCGCAACGCCTGCGGGCAGGTTCTGCGCGGCTTCCTGGATGCGCTGGTTGACCAGCTGGCGCGCGAAGTAGACATCGGTGCCGTCCTTGAAGATCACCGTCACCTGCGACAAGCCATAGCGCGACAGCGAGCGGGTTTGCTCCAGGCCCGGCAGGCCGGACATCGCCGTCTCGATCGGGTAGGTGACGCGCTGCTCGGTTTCCAGCGGCGAATAGCCGGGTGCCGAGGTATTGACCTGCACCTGCACGTTGGTGATGTCGGGCACGGCGTCGATCGGCAGCCGGCTGTAGTTGTAGATGCCGAGCGCGGCCATGGCGAACACGGCCAGCAGCACCAGCCATCGCTGCTCGATGGCAAAGCGGATCAGTCTTTCAAACATGAGGGAGTCTCCGCTGAGTGGCTTAGTGGCTATGCTCGGCGCCGGCCTTGCCAAGCTCGGCCTTGATCACGAAGCTGTTGCCCGCCACGTATTGCGTGCCGGACTTCAGGCCTTCGGTGATCTCCACCAGCTTGCCATCGCTGCGGCCGGTCTTGACCGGCCGCGCCTGGAAGCCGCCCGGAACGACAGCGAACACCACCACCTGCTGATCGCCGTTGCTTTGCAGGGCTTCGGCCTCGATCGCCACCGGCACCTCGGCGCTGGAGTCGGTCACGCCCACAGTGACGAACAGGCCAGGACGCCAGGCCATCTTGGGGTTGGGCAGGGTGACGCGGGCGGTGGCGGTGCGCGTTTGCTGGCCCAGCAATGAGCCGACATACGAGACCGTGCCCTCGGCCTTGCCGTCGAAGGCGGTGGAGGCAATCTTCACCTTCTCGCCGACCCGCACGCGATCCAGGTCCTTGGGCGCGATCACGAACTCGGCCCATACCGTGCTGAGGTCGGAAATGATGAACACGTTGGCGTCGGCCGCCACGGCTTCGCCCAGCGCCAGGTGCTTCTCGACCACGGTGCCGTCGAAGGGCGCGCGCAGATCGAAGCGGTTGAGCGACTTGCCACTGCCAGCGCTGCCGCTGGCACCGATGGCGGTCAGCTTCTGCGTGGCGTTCTGCGTGGCGATGCGGGCTTCCTGCAGCGCGGTGCGCGCGGCCAGGTAGTCCTGTTCGGCGGAGATCTTGTCCTCCCACAGCCTTTTCTCGCGCTGGAAGGTGGATTCAGCCAGTTCCAGGCGCTTTTGCGCGGCCAGCAGTTCGCTGCGCTGGTCGGACAATGCGGTGCTGGCCAGTACCGCCAGCAAATCGCCTTTCTTCACCTGTTGCCCCAGGTTGGCGGATACGCCTTCCACCACCCCGGCCACGCGTGGCACCACATGGGCGGTGCGGTCCTCGTTGAAGCGGATCTCGCCGGGGAAGGACACCGTGGCTTCGATGCGCGCCGGGCCAGCCGTGCGCAGCGTGAGTCCGGCCGCCTGGATCTGCGCCGGGGTCATCTCGACGTGGCCTTCTTTCTCTTGCGTTTCGTGGTGCTCCCCGTCGGCGTGCCGGGCGGTGTCGTCATGCGCCGCGCTGGCCGGGCTGCCGTGATGCTCGCCGTCGCCGTGGGCAGCGGCCTCGCGCTGCGCGGCTGCTGCCGGGGCGGCTTCGGTCGTGCCGTCCCCGCTGCCGCGCCCGACGAAAATCAGTCCCGCGGCGGCGATGGCGCCGCCCGCCAGGATGATGGCGATGCTCGTTTTTTGCTTGTTGTTGATTGTCATGATGGAATTCCTTTGCTTCAACGGCCAAGAATGCGGTCGATGGTGGTGGCTGCCTGATAGGCATTGGCGACCACGCCGAGATAGCGGATGCGCGCCTGGAACCAGGTGCGCTGCGCATCGAGCACGTCGAGGAAGTTGAATTTGCCCGCTTCGAAGCCGCGCGTGGCGGCCTCATAGGCCTGCTGGGCAGCCGGTAGCACGGTGCCCCTGAGCGAGTCGGCCGAGGTCCGCGATACGGTGAGTTGCCGCGTGGCTTGCTGCAGCTCATTGGCGAGCCGCACCTGCGTGGCGCGGTACTCGTCGGCCGCTTTGTCGGCCTGGCGCAGCGCGGCGTAGAGATTGCCCTGGTTGCGGTCGAGCAGCGGCAACGGCAGCGACACGCCCAGCACCGGCATGGTGCCGCGATCGGAGCCGTTGTCGCGTTTGCTGCCCAGGCTCACGGTCAGGTCGGGGTACTGGCGGCTGCGCTCCACGCCGATGATGGCCTGCCGGCGCTCCAGTTCCAGCCGGCGGCTCGCCAGTTCCGGCGCGCTGTCCAGCGCTTGCGTAAGGCTGGCGCCGTCGGGCCGCGCGGGCAGGGTATCGAGGTTGCCAGCCGCTTCCAGGAAGCGGGCTTCGCTGCTGCCCCACAGGCCGGCCAGCGACTGGCGTGCTATGGCAAGTGCGGCCTCGGCGTCGGCGACCTCGAGTTCCGCATTGGCTTGCTCCACGCGTGCCTTGCTTTCTTCGAGCGGCGCGATCTTGCCGGCGGCCACGCGGCGGATTGCCGCCTGCGCGCCCTTGGCGGCGATCTCGGCCGAGCCCCGCGCCAGCTTGACGCGCTCCTGTGCGATGACCACCGCGAAGAAGCCCCCGACCACGGCCGCGCGCAGGTCGGTGCGCGCGGCGCCCAGTTGCGATTGGGCGAGCTCGCGCGCCTTCTGCGCGGCGCCGATGCGCGCGGCGCGCTTGCCGCCGAGCTCGATCGGGAGGTTGACCTGGGCCGTGGTGGTGCGTGTGTCGCGGCGGTTGTCCTCGAGGAGCACCGCGAGTTCCGGGTTGGGGATGGTGCGGGCCTGCATGATGCCGCCCTCGGCGGCATCGAGCTCATGGCCGGCGGCCGAGAGCGTGAAGTTGCGCCCGGCCGCGAGGGCGAGCGCATCGTCCAGCGTCAGCGTGCCGGCTGGCTCCGCGATCTGTTGCGCCGCTTGCGCGGCAGGCAATGGGGTAGTCGCCGCGTTCTGGGCGAACGCGGCAGGGCTGAGCAAAGCTGCCGCCAGCCCGAGCGGCATCACAAGTGTTCTCATCGAATTTCACCGGGAAAAGGCCAGGGAAGTTCGGCGAGACGAGAGTCTGGAGGTAAAGGGAGTCGTCTCGCCGTTTAGGCGGCGAGCGGCCACTGCGGGCGGTCGGGGGGGGCGCCGGGCGCCGACAGGTAGGACGCGGCCAGCGCCCGGTAGCTGATGGCCACGCCGTGGTGCGAGGCGCTCGTGGCCAGGTCCGGCAAGACCAGCTGGGCGCTGGCAAAGTGGCACACGGCGCAGTCCAGGTCGGGCAGCTTGATGTTGTCCTTGCCTTCCTTGCTGTCACTGCTGCCGTGCTGGCTGAGCTTGCCCTGATGGGCGTGGCTATGGTGGCCGAAATGCCAGTTGGCGCTGGCCGTGGCGGTGCCGTTGCCTTGCTGCGCGCTTTCATGATTGCAATACGCCGCGGCCCCGGCCCAGGCGAACTGGAGCGGCAGCATGATGGCGAAAAGCAGGATCAGGAAACGGCGCATGCGGCGGATTATATAGGCAGGAAGGATGACCCTTGCACGACTGTGGCTTAATCGTGGCGCTAGGGCGATGTCAGGTGCCCGCATCGACCGAGTTGCAGACTGCGCTTGACCCTGTAGTCGCTTCAGGGTCTTAAATGGGCGGTAAGCAAAAACAAGCAGGGAAAACCGCCATGCCTAGCGCAACCCCAGACCAAGCTTCGCTCCGTGACCAATCGTGTTGTGATCATGAGCATTCTGATGCACACGAACATGCGCATAAGCACGATCAAGCACACCAGCACCAGCACCAGGACGGCCACGGCCACGACCACAGGCACGACCACAGGCACGACCACAGGCACGACCACAGGCACGACCACGGCCATGATCACAGTGGCGGTCACGGCCATCAGCACGCTCAAGCCGCCGCCTGCTGCGGCAGCGCCAGCATGGCCCCGCAGATTGCCGTAGCCGTCCCTGCCGGCACCGCCGCGGCCAGCTATCGCATTGACGCGATGGACTGCCCGACGGAGGAGACACTGATCCGCAACAAGCTGGGCAGCATGGCCGGCGTGGCCGCGCTGCAGTTCAACCTGATGCAGCGCGTGCTGACGGTGCACCATACGCTGGACTCCCTGGAGCCGGTGGTGCGGGCCATCGAGAGCCTCGGCATGAAGGCCGAGTCGCTATCGGAGCAGGCCGCTGCGCTGCCGCCGCAAGCCGCCAAGCCGTGGTGGCCGCTGGCGCTCGCCGGCGTGGTCGCGCTTGGCGCGGAGGCTGTGCAGTGGCAGCAAGTGCCGGGCCAGGAATGGCTCGCGCCCCTGCTGGCGTTGGCGGCTGTGGCGATAGCCGGGCTGGGCGTCTACAAGAAGGGCTGGATTGCGCTGTCCAACGGCAACCTGAACATCAACGCGCTGATGAGCATCGCTGTCACTGGGGCCATGCTGATCCGGCAGTGGCCGGAGGCGGCCATGGTGATGGTGCTGTTCGCGCTGGCCGAGCGCATCGAGGCGGCGTCGCTGGACCGTGCGCGCAACGCGGTGCGCGGCCTGATGGCGATGGCGCCGGAGCAGGCCACGGTGCGGCAGCCGGATGGCAACTGGCTGCCCGTGGAGGCTAGCGCGGTGGCCATCGGCGCATTGGTGCGCCTGCGTCCGGGCGAGCGCGTAGCGCTGGATGGGCGCGTGTTGCGCGGCCAGTCCACGCTGGACCAGGCACCGATCACTGGCGAGAGCGTCCCGGTCGACAAGACCGTCGGCGATGCGCTCTTCGCCGGCACCATCAACCAGGCCGGCGAACTGGAGTACGAAGTCACCGCGCCGGCCAGCGGCTCCACGCTGGCGCGCATCATCCACGCGGTGGAAGCGGCGCAGGGCAGCCGCGCGCCCACGCAGCGCTTTGTCGACCGCTTTGCCCGCATCTACACGCCGCTGGTCTTTCTTGGCGCGGTGCTGGTGGCCGTGGTGCCGCCGCTGGCGATGGACGGCGACTGGAGCGCGTGGATCTACAAGGCGCTGGTGCTGCTGGTGATTGCCTGCCCGTGCGCGCTGGTGATCTCCACGCCGGTGACCATCGTCAGCGGCCTGGCGGCCGCGGCGCGGCGCGGGATCCTGATCAAGGGCGGCGTCTACCTGGAGCAGGGCAAGGACCTGAAATGGCTGGCGCTGGACAAGACCGGCACCATCACGCACGGCAAGCCGGCCCAGACCGATTTCCAGCCGCTGGGCACAACCGCTGCCGGCGGCGCGGCGGCGAGCGCTGCCGCACGCCTGATCGCCGCCAGCCTGGCTGCCCGCTCGGACCATCCTGTGTCGATGGCTGTCGCCAACGCGGCGCGCGCGGAAGGCCTGGTACCGCTGGACGTGCGGGACTTTGCGGCGCTGCCGGGCTATGGCGTCAGCGGTACCGTGAACGGGCGTAGCTACTACCTGGGCAACCACCGCCTGATCCACGACCGTGGGCTGTGCTCGCCGGAACTGGAAGCCACGCTGGAAGCGCTGGAGCGGCAAGGCAAGACCGTTGTGCTGCTGGGCGCGGATCACGGCGTCGAGGCACTGTTCGGCGTAGCGGATACGGTCAAGGACAGCAGCCGCGAGGCGGTGGCGCAGCTGCATGCGCTGGGCGTCAAGACGCTGATGCTGTCGGGCGACAACCCGCATACCGCGCAAGCGATCGCCGCGCAGGTGCAGATCGACGAGGCGCGCGGCAACCAGTTGCCGCAGGACAAGGCCGACGCCATCGCTGCGCTCAGCGTGAAGGGGGCGCAGGGCATCCAGGGCAATGGCAGCAAGCGCGTCGTGGTGGGCATGGTGGGCGACGGCGTCAACGATGCGCCCGCGCTGGCCCGCGCCGACATCGGCTTCGCCATGGGCGCGGCCGGGACCGACACGGCGATCGAGACCGCCGACGTGGCGCTGATGGACGACGACCTGCGCAAGATCCCTGCTTTTATCCGGCTGTCGCGCCAGACTTCGACGATCCTGAAGCAGAACATCATCCTGGCGCTTGGCATCAAGGCGATCTTTCTGGCGCTCACGGTCATGGGCCTGGGCACCATGTGGATGGCGGTGTTTGCCGACATGGGGGCGAGCTTGCTGGTGGTCTTCAACGGCTTGCGGCTGGCGAAAGCAGGGCGGAGCTGAAATGACCGCGCCCCCATTGGATGGGGGCGCGGTCATTTCTTGGCGGATATTCAGCGGCGATTCAGGGCTGGATAATCAACTCGCCGCTGCGCCCTTCGATGGCGCCCCAGGTAACGGGTGCCGTCGGCAGGCTCGCCGGATCCAGGTGTCGATAGAACGTGCCCATTGAGACCAGGTCGTGCCCCTGCGCGCGCCAGCCATCCAGCAGGCGGTTGAACACCGGCGCCAGCTTGCCGCCTTCGAGTTCGGTATGCAGGGTGAAGACGTGGTCGCGCTCGCCTTCGCTCAGGCGCAGCACGGCTTCGTGCACGTTGTCCTCGGTCAAGTCATCGACGCCAATGAGTTCGTCCAGCGTTGGCAGCGTAGTGGGCATCTGCACATGGCGGCATGCCATGCCGTCGACCGTGGGGATATACGGCGCGGTGCCGCGTCCGTCGGACGCATACACCATGCCCCAGTCGTCGATCTGGCGGAAGGCGTCATTGTTCATCTGCCAGCCGGCCGCGCCATGGGTAGGCGGCGCTTCGCCGAAAATCTCGACGTAGCGGTCGAATGCGCTTTGCATCTGGCGCCGCGTCCAGGCGGCATCGCGCTCGCGCACGTTGTCCTGCCAGTAGACGTGATCCCAGGTGTGGATGCCGCACTCGTGTCCCGCCGCGCGCGCCGCGCGCATCTCGGCCGCGCCCTTGCGGCCGATGTCGGGGCCGGGCAGCAGCACGCCGTACATCAGCGTGCGCAAGCCATAGTTGGACACCACCGAGGTACGCGACACCTTCTTCAGGAAGCCGGGCCGGAACACGCGCCGCAGCGCCCAGCCGGTATGGTCGGGGCCGAGGCTGAACAGAAAGGTGGCCTCGGCCCGCACGCGTGCCAGCATGGCGAGCAGCGCCGGCACGCCTTCGCGGGTGCCGCGCAGCGTGTCGACGTCGACCTTCAGGGCAATACGGGCCATCGGGTGCGCGCGCTCAGTTGGCCGAATCGACCAGGGTGCGCGCTTCGATCACCTTGCTGCGGTAAGCCTCGAAGATGGCGCGCAGCGCGTCTTCCATGCTGACCTCGGGCTTCCAGCCGAGTTCTTCCACGGTGTTGTCGATCTTCGGCACGCGGTTCTGCACGTCCTGGTAGCCCTTGCCGTAGAAGTCGCCCGACGAGGTTTCCACAATCTGGGTCTTCTTGGCTTCTTCCGCGTACTCGGCGTAGTCGCCGGCCATCTTCAGCATCATCTCGGCCAGTTCGCGCACGGAGTGGATGTTGCGCGGGTTGCCGATGTTGTAGATCTTGCCGGTGGCAATTCCGTTCGGGTTCTCGATGATGCGCATCAGCGCGCTGATGCCGTCGGTGACGTCGGCAAAGGCACGCTTCTGCGCGCCGCCGTCCACCAGCTTGATCGGCTCGCCGCGCACGATGTGGCCGAGGAACTGGGTGACCACGCGCGAGGAGCCTTCCTTCGATTCAAAGATCGAGTCCAGGCCGGCGCCGATCCAGTTGAAGGGGCGGAACAGGGTGTAGTTCAGGCCTTGTTCCATGCCGTAGGCGTGGATCACGCGGTCCATCAGCTGCTTGGAGCAGGCATAGATCCAGCGCGGCTTGTTGATCGGGCCGCAGATCAGCTCGGACGTCTCGGGATCGAACTCGTCGTCGTGGCACATGCCGTACACCTCGGAGGTGGACGGGAACACCAGGTGCTTGCCGTACTTCACGGCGGCGCGCACGATCGGCAGGTTGGCTTCGAAGTCGAGCTCGAACACGCGCAGCGGCTGGCGCACGTAGGTGGCAGGCGTGGCGATGGCCACCAGCGGCAGCACCACGTCGCACTTGCGGATGTTGTACTCGATCCATTCCTTGTTGATGGTGATGTCACCTTCAAAGAAGTGCATGCGCGGATGGTCGATCAGGTCGCCAAGGCGATCGCTGGACATGTCCATGCCGTAGACTTCCCACGACGTGGTTTCGAGAATGCGGCGCGTCAGGTGGTGGCCGATGAAGCCGTTGACGCCAAGAATCAGGACCTTTTTCATCGGTTTTCCTCTTTGGACAATGCGGTAAGAAATGTGGAAAGCGCGGCGGGCGAGACGGGCGCGGGTTGGGCGCCATCGTCCAGCAGTTCGCGTACAAGGATCAGGCCGCCATCGCCGCACACGCCGACGATCTGCCCGTCGATCACGTGCAAGCCCGGGTGGGCGGCGCTGGTGGACTGCAATGGGGCTGCTCCGGATGCGCTGCCGGCATGCGCAAGGCGCGCCTGCGCCACCACGAAGCGGCGCGAGCCGACATCGGTGAAGGCACCCGGATAGGGCGGTGCGACCGCGCGGATCAGGTTGTAGACCTGCGCGGCCGGCTGCTGCCAGTCGATGCGGCCGTCCTCCGGCTTGCGCCCGGAGAAGTAGCTGCCTTCGGCCAGGCGGTTGGGCAGTGGCGTGATGTTGCCAGCCATCATGGCGGGCAGGGCGCGCCACAGCGTTTGCTCGGCGGCCACGGTCACTTTCTCGAAGACCTCGCCGGCGGTGTCGTCGGGCAGGATCGGCACTGACGTCTGGTCGACGATGAAGCCGGCATCCGGCTTGGCTTCCATCGCATGCAGCGTGGCGCCGGTCTCGGTCTCGCCGTGCAACACCGCCCAGTTTACCGGCACGCGGCCGCGATACTTGGGCAGCAGCGAGCCGTGCATGTTGAAGGCGCCTTGCGGCGCCAGCGCCAGCACTGCCGCGGGAATCATCGCGCGGTAGTAGAAGGAGAAGATCACGTCGGGGCGCGCCGCGGCCACCGCGGCGGCCAGCGCCGGGTCGGCCGGATCTTCGCCGTAGGTGACGGGCAGGCCGAGTTCGGCGGCGGTATCGGCAACGCGGCGGAACCAGATGTTCTCATCCGGGCGGTCGCGGTGCGTGACGACCAGCGCCACCTCCACGCCACGCGCGTGCAGCACGCGCAGGCAGCGCTCGCCGACGTTGTGATAAGCGAAGACTACTGCGCGCACGGGACCCCCGTCGCCTTTTGCTGCTCCGGCGTGCCTTCCAGCACCGCCTGGATGCGATAGCGCGGACGGTTGCGCACTTCCTGGTAGATGCGGCCGATGTACTCACCCAGCAGGCCGATGCCGAACAGCATGATGCCAACCAGGAAGAAGTTGAAGGCGAGCAGGGTGAACACACCCTGCACTTCCGCGCCAAGCACGAAGCGCCGAACCAGCAGGACCGCCACCAGGCCCGCCGATGCCAGCGACAGCAAGGTGCCGATGGCGGAGAACCACTGCAGCGGCACGATGGAGAAGCCGGTTACCAGGTCGAAGTTCAGCCGGATGAGCTGGAACAGCGAATACTTGGACTCGCCGGCGTGGCGCTCCTCGTGCTCCACCACGATCTCCACCGGATTGGCGGAGAAGGTATAGGCCAGTGCCGGGATGAAGGTATTCACCTCGCGGCAGGCATTGATGGTGTCGACGACATTGCGGTCGTAGGCACGCAGCATGCAGCCCTGGTCGGTCATCTTGATGCGCGTGATGCGCTCGCGCAGCCGGTTCATGGCGCGGGACGCAATGCGGCGGAACGCCGTGTCGTTGCGTTCGCGGCGGATGGTGCCAACGTAGTCATGGCCTTCGCGCATGGTCGCCACCAGCCGCGGGATTTCCTCCGGCGGGTTTTGCAGGTCGGCGTCCAGCGTGATCACGATCTGGCCGCGGGTGTGCTCGAAGCCGGCCAGAATGGCCATATGCTGGCCAAAGTTGCCGTTGAACAGCACCACGCGCGTCGTGTCCGGGCGCTTGTGAAACTGGCTGGCCAGGATCTGTGCCGAACGGTCGCGACTGCCGTCGTTGACGAAGATGATCTCGTAGTTGCAGCCGAGTCCGTCCATGGCCGGGTAGAGCCGGTCGAACAGGGCTTGCAGGCCGTCTTCCTCGTTATAGACGGGAATGACGACGGAGACTTCGACAGGGCTCATTTGAAGAGGCGTTTGCATGTTTCACTAAGAGTTGCGCATACCCGCTCCACGTCGGCGGCTTGCATGGCGGGGAACATCGGCAGCGTGACGATGCCCCTTCCGATGCGCTCGGCGTGTGGCAGCATGCCTTCGCGCCAGCCCAGGGAGCGGAAATAAGAAAACAGGTGCACGGCGGGATAATGCACGCCGGTGCCGACGCCTTGCTCGCGCATGGCCTCCATCACCGCGGTGCGCCCGCCTTCGATGCGTTCGGCCGGCAGCACCACCTGGAACATATGCCAGTTGGTGGTAGCCAGCTCGCCGTCACGCGGCAGCGGCAGCTCGATGCCGAGCTCGGCCAGGCCGCTGGCGGCGGCGCAGCGGTAGTAGGTTTCGGCCAGTTCGGCGCGGCGTGCCGTAATGGCGTCAAGGTGCGCCAGTTGCGACAGGCCGATGGCGGCGTTGACGTCGGTCAGGTTGAACTTTCCGCCGGGTTCCTCCACATCCATGCCGTCCATGCCGGTACGGATCACGCCTTGCAGGCGCAGGCGTTCGGCGCGCTCGGCTTCCTCGGGCGAGTTCATTACCAGGCAGCCGCCTTCGACGCTGGTGATGTTCTTGTTGGCCTGGAAGCTGAAGCTGACCAGGTCGCCGAAGGCGCCGATGCGCTGGCCGCGCCAGCGCGAGTCGATGGCCTGTGCGGCGTCCTCGATCACGCGCAGGTTGTGCTTATTCGCGATGGCATAGAGGCGGTCCATATCCACCGGCAAGCCCGACAGGTAGACCGGCATGATGGCGCGGGTACGCGGCGTGATGGCGGCTTCCACGGCGTCGAGATCGATATTGCGCGTGCGCGGGTCGATGTCGACGAAGACCGGCTTGGCGCCCACCGTGATGACGACATTGGCGGTGGCGACCCAGGTGATCGGCGTGGTGATGACTTCATCGCCCGGGCCGATATTGGCCACGCGCAATGCGATCTCCATGGTCGCCGAGCCGTTGGCGAAGGTGCGCACCGGGCGTCCGCCGAACAACTCGGACAGCGCGGCCTCGAAGGCGTGCATCTTGGGGCCGGAGGTGATCCAGCCCGAAGCCAGCACCTTGCCCACCTCGGCGATGGCATCGGCGTCAATATTCGGCTTGACGAAGGGCAGGAAGGCTTGCGCAGCGGAAGCGGTCATGGCAATCAGGCTCTTGGTGCGGGTGGTACGGTGATCAGGAACGGGCGATGAGGAACACGCCGGCGAGGATCAGCAGGATGCCTGCTACGCGCAGGGGGCCGATCATTTCACCGAACAGCCACCAGGCTGCCAGGGCGTTTACCACATAACCGAGCGACAGCATCGGGTAAGCGATCGATACGTCGACCCGCGACAGCCCGACGATCCACACACCGACGCTGACTACGTACAGCGTCAGCCCAGCCAGTACCGGCCACTGCGTCAGCACGCGAAACGCCGTGGCAAACAGCGTCGCGCGCTCGATGGTGATGGCGCCCACGGCGTTGGTGCCGGCTTTGAGCAGCAACTGCGCGCACGCGTTGAGCAGCACGCCGGTGAAGATAAAAGCGAAAGTAGAGAGCGTCATGGCGCGCGGTTCGGTTCTTGCTGCGGGACTGCCGGCGCCTGGCCGGGAGGCGGGAAGTTGGTTACCGCGACGCGGCGCTTGTCTTGCCCGATCTTGTACATCGGCACCTTGCGCTCTTCCAGCAGCTTGTAGGTGGCAGCCGACATGATGCCAACGGCGTGCTGGCCATCCTGCCATTTTGCAATAAAGGCATCCAGCGTGGGGAGCCATTTCTGCGGCTCCTGCTTGGTGCCGAACTCCAGTTCGTCCGGCCATTCCACCATGATGGTGGTGCGGCGCAGGTAATACGGCAGCGTGTGGTCCAGCATGCGCACGCCGTAAATCGGCATGTCATCCGTCAGCACGGCGTTGATGGCGGGCACCATGTCCACGCCTGAAGTCTGCCGTCCCATGACCTCGTGGCCCAGCAGCGCCACCGTGAAGCTGGTGAACAAGCCGAGCGAGTAGACGGTGATGCTGACCATCAGGCCCTTGCTCGCCAGCAGCTTGCGCGCGAGGAACACGGCGCCGAGCATCAGCACGAAGGCGGCGCCGACCCAGACGGCGAACAAGCGGTACAGCTCGTTGGGCGTATTGTCGGAATTCAGCGTGGCCACCACCGGGCTGGCCAGCAAGCCGATTGCCGCAATGACCAGCATGCCATTGAGCTGCCGCTTCCAGCTGCGCTCATCGATGTGCTGCAGCGCCACGGCAGCCAGCATGCCCAGTGCCGGGAAGATCGGCACGATGTAACCGGGCAGCTTGGAGCCGGACAGGCTGAAGAAGACAAAGATGGCGATGGCCCATACGGCCAGCAACAGCGCCGGCTGGAATGGCCGTGCCGAGGCCACGCGCGCCGCCGCGCCCTCGCCGCGGACCACTTGCCACATGCGCGGCGCCAGGCCCAGCCAGGGGATGAAGCCCGCCACCAGCAACGGCACGAAGTACCACAGCGGGCCCTTGCGCGAGTGCACCGTCGAGGTGTAGCGCTGCCAGTGCTCGTGGATAAAGAAGAAATTCAGGAATTCGGGGTTGCGCTCCGACACCAGCCAGAACCAGGGCACCGTGACGATCAGCATCAGCGCGATGCCGGTGATCAGGTGCAGGCGGCGCCACAGGCCGAAATCCCGGGAGATCAGGGTGTAGATGACCAGCACGAGGCCGGGCAGGGCAATGCCCACCAGCCCCTTGGTCAGGATCGCCACGCCCATCGCTACCCAGCAAGCCCACATCCAGTAGCGCCGGGCGGCCGGCGTAGCAGCAGGGTGCTGCGCGAGCAACATGAAGGCCAGCACGCAGGCCATTGCGCCGGATAGCGTCATGTCCAGCGAGTTGAAGTGCGAGGCAACGCTCCACATCGGCGCGGCGGCCAGCACCAGCCCGGTGAGGAAGGCGGCCCGGAAGCCATACCAGCGGTTGGCGGCGAGCATCGAGACCACGAGGCCGACCATGCCGGACAGCGCCACGCACAGCCGGGCCTGCCAGTCGCCCACGCCGAACAAGGTATAGGACAGCGCCGTCACCCACATATGGAAGGGCGGCTTCTCGAAGTACTTAAGTGCGTTGTAGCGGATGGTTACCCAGTCACCGGTGGAAAACATCTCACGGGCGATCTCGGCATAACGGCCTTCATCGGAGCGTAGCAGGTGGCGAGCGTCGAGCGTGCCGAACCAGACCAGGAGAATAAACAGGCAAGCCAGGACTATGGTGGTCGTGGGCAAGCCGGCAGATTGCGAAACACCTTGTGCGGTGCTTCGCGAGGTGTCTCGCGAGGTCACGGAACTACGCATACGTCTCCTGGAAAGGGATCGGGTGGTCGCCCTGGCTTGCGCACATGACGACCGGTTCTCGGGCCTGCGGGGTGTGGCGATCGGCGCGCGGGCGGACCGGATGGCTTGCCCCGCCTGCTGCCACACAGTAACTGCAGTGGCTCGCGATGGCGCCGCCACTTGCATGATTATCAAAGCTAGGTTACCGCCTTGGCACCGCTAAAAACGGCGTCAGGCTGCTGCCGCAGCGCGCGGCCTGGCTGTTTGACGGATTCGGGCTGCCCGGGCATCCGGCGAAAACATCACAACGCCGCAGCAACTGCTTTGGTAGACACAAAATGAAGGCAAGCGATCGTGTCGGTCGCCACGCGCCTTCTGCTTTGTCAGTCTTTCGAGCCGTTACCCCATGGCCAACCGTGGTTGCCAAGTGGCGCGGCGCGCAATGTTAGCACGACCGCCGCAACCCGCCGTCGCGCGCGGCGTCAGCGCACGCGGGACGGCCCGGGCAGGGCGCGTGGCTTAGCCTGGAAATGGCGTATTCGACATATTTCTGGCGCTGCGCAAACGTAGCGAGACGCCGATCAGCAGAATGCCGCAAACCACCGCCCAGGCTCCGATCATCCATAGCACCGCCAGCGCGCCGGCAAGGGGTTGCCACAGCAGCAGGAAGGCGAACACGATGCTCGCCAGCCCGGCCAGTATCAGCCACCATTCATTGGGTATGTCCTTGCGCAGGCGGATCGCCGCGACAATTTGCAGCACCCCCGTGGCAAGCGTCCAGGCGGCGATATATAACAGCAGGGAAAACGCGGTGACCACGGGGCTGAACCAGGTCAGCAACCCGACGCCCAGGCCCAGCAGGCCCTGCAGTGCAAGGATGCCGCGGTCGCTGGCCTCGCGCTGGGTGCCCGAGATGGCCATCAGCAGCGCGCTGACGCCGTCGGCGGCGGCAAAGGCGCCAAACAAGACCACGAGTGCAGCCAGAGTGGCAACGGGTGCGAAAAACGCACAAATCCCGAAAAGGACGGAGAGAATGCCGCGTAATGCCACAACCCACCAAAGCTTGGCGTAATACTGAAGCATAGGAACTCCCTGGCAAGCTGCCCGCATGGGCCGGCAGCGACGGTGACCGACTAAGATCGACAACACGCGCGGGCAAAAAAGCGCTAGTTTCTAGCCAGCGCGAGCCTCAACTTCTGGCTGGCCCTGCATGGGACGCCTGGTCGGAACGAGCTGGGGGCGCGAAATCATTCTAGACAGGATTCATGTGAGGACAAAGGCGCAATCGCTTGTGGCTGCTTCCATTGCCGGTGCCGTGCTGCTGGCCGTGGGCAATCCTGCGCAGGCTCAGACGGTGGCGGTGGCTGCCGCCACCGCGCCCGCGGAGACCTCGGCGCGGCCCCTTGCCCCCCTGTGCGACGCGCCATGGTTCCGTTCCGGCTCGCGGGTGCAGATGGAAGGCGACGGGGCCATGCCCATGTCGATCACCATGACCTTGCGCCGGACGACCAAGAACCAGACCGGATGCCGGGCGCAGCTCGAGGTTCGCTCCAAGTCGGCGCTGTCTGCCCTGATGGGGCCGCCGGTCATCATGGACCAGGTCCATATGGTCAATATCGACCGCCGCTCCGACTCTGCCAAGAGCAGCATCGAGAGCGAGCATGCCGTCATCAATGCGCAAGGGCGCTATGCCCGCATGTACGGCGAAGCGGCCTTCAGGGGCCAGGGCGTGTTCAGTTACGCGGGCATGGATATCCGCGAGGGCAGCACCCTGGAGGGCGAGGCGTTCGAGTCCAGCGTCTCGCTGCAGATCTATCCGGTGGGCGCGGACAAGGTGGTGGGAAGCATGCGGGCGCTATATGCCTCGATCAGCGTTGGCTCCCGCCATGTGGGCAAGCGCCAGATGATCGATACCTTGCTGGGGCGCAAGGAGTGCATGCCGATCACCTACGAGAAGCGGACCTCGCTGGGGCCGCTGATGGTGGGAGAGGAGGTGGTGCAGGTGGAGCCCACGCTGATGCATGTCACCGACTGGTATTGCCCCGCCGAGGCTTTCGTGCTGCGCACCGAGATTCGCCAGCAGGACAAGGTACAACGGATCGACGTCACGGGGATGGACCTGGATACGACTGCGCCCTGACGCCATCCCCGCCTGGCGCTGCGCATCCACGGACGGCAGAAAGCCCGCCAATCTGGCGGGCTTTCTGCTGCTGAGCTCCGGGCGCCGGACCAGCGCGGCGCCCCTTGCCGATCAGTTCGCGGCTGCGGCCGATGCGGCGGGCTTCTTGCTCTTGCTCTTCTTGCTCTTCTTGGTCGACTTCTTGGCCGGCGGCGCGGAGGCGTCGGTCAGGTCCGTGCGGGTGCTCTTGTTAGCGCCCTGGGAATACGGGTCGAACTTGTCACCGGACTTGGCACCCTGGGAATACGGGTCGAACTTCTCGCCCGACTTGGCGCCCTGGCTATATGGGTCGAATTGCTTCTTCCCGGTCGATTGCGCCTGGGCAGCCACGGAGACGGCGCCAATGCACAGCGCGATGGCTGTCGCGACGAACTTGTTCATGTTTTCTCCTGGAAAATGCCGCCTTCCGGCGGTTCGAATACACGGAAACTGACGGCTAAGGCCGCCACGCCGATTGCGTGGGATACCGTTGCCGCGTTGTCCGCTGGGCCTCAGTGTCGCCAACATTTCGCTTGGCTGTCAACATGCGCTGTATGGTGAAATGCACGCTTTGTGTCGTCCTATGGAAAGCCGCTATTGCCTTTATCGCCAGGACTTGCTCCGCGTTTGGTGATTGATATGCGTCGTTGCGCACTTTTCGTTGGCGCCATGTGCAAAAAAATGCCCCCGCCTGCCTGATGGCCTGCGGGGGCTTTGATTTTGGTGGATCGACGGGCGTTGAAGGCCGCTTCGAAGGCCGTTATTCGGTAGCGACATCCGAAGGATGCTTCCACGCATCCCGGACTTCCGGGCTCGGGGCCAGCGTAAGGTTGATGTTGCGGGCGCCGATCGGCTGCTGGAACCATTGCTTCTGCAGGGCGATCACCTGCGGGCCGGCAAAGACCGATGCAAGGGTTTGGTCCACCAGTTGCTTCCACTCCGGATCGGCCTTGGACATCATCAACGCGTTCTGCTCGATCGACAGCGCGGGGCCCACGATCACGAACTGCGATGGGTCCTTGGCGCGGGCGCGCAGGCCCGACAGCAACACATCGTCCATCACGAATGCCTGCGCACGGCCGGATTCGAGCAGCAGGAAGGATTCCCCATGGTCCTTCGCATAGATGTCATGGAAGCCGTACTGGCCCTTCAGGCGGCGCACATGGCGATCGCCCGTGGAGCCGGCGCTGGTCACCACGTTCTTGCCGCGCAGGTCTTCGAAGGACTTGATGCCCGAATCCGCGCGCACCAGCATGCGGACCGTGGAGATGTAATGCGAAACGCTGAAGGCGACCTGCTTCTGGCGCTCCAGCGAATTCGTGTTGGGTGCGCAGTCGAGATCGACCAGGCCATTGACCACGGCGGGGATACGGTTCTGCGGGGTGAGCGGCATCCAGCGCACCTTGATCGTCTTCAGTCCGAGCTTCGCGCGAGCGGCCTGCGCGGCGCGCAGGCACAGGTCCACCGCGTAGCCCGCGGGCTCGCCCTTGTCGTTGGCGAAAGAGAAGGGCAGCGCCGATTCACGATAGCCCAGCACGATGGTGCCGGTGTCGCGGATCTTGTCCAGCACCGGGCTTTGGGCCTGGACGGCTTGCGGGGCGGAAAACGAGAGGGCGGCGGCAGCGACGAACGCTAGCCTTGCCAGCAGGCGGGATGCACGGAACGTGCCGACGCTGGCGAATGTGGCAAACGAAAACATATGTCGAATGTTTCAAAAATGGCGAGGCTACCCCTGTGGCCTGCATCGGCAAAGAACATCTTCGTCATAAGCAAATATCGGCCCGGAGAGCCGCCTGGGAAAAGGTGGCCGGTGGCAAAGCGCTCTGCCCCGGCGTGTGCCCTGAGGGCGCGGCAGCGCAGGCTCCGACAAAAATTCACGGTGGCCGGGTTGCGGTTTGATCGATGTGCGCGGTACGCTACCAGGTTCGCTGCGTCTGTGACGTGCAGTGATCACGATCGTGAAGGGAATCGTCAACTACCCCGGCCTAAAGGCCGGAGCTTGCAAAGGCAACTGAACAAGCTCGGGTTGACCAGGCAAAGCGGTAACCAACCCGCTACGTTGCGAATAGGTGCAAGGCCAACGTTGGGATGCTTCCTCAGCCCCAACCTCTTGAAGCTCCGGTTGCAGACAAGCGACAGGGTAAGCATGAAACGGATCGGGGCAGATCGCCGGTTCGCAACATTGCCGAGGGGAGACCTCCCAACGGGAGGCGTCACCAGGCCCGTAAGGGCAGCTTTTAGGAGAGATTGCCTTGGCAGTCTTTGTGTTAGACAGGAGCGGCAATCCGCTCATGCCCTGCAGTGAGAAGCGGGAGCGGCTGTTGCTGGCGCGCGGCCGCGCACGCGTGCACCGCGTGATGCCGTTCGCTATCCGCATAGT